>JBAZRU010000398.1:0-4272 GCA_041662805.1 Candidatus Hydrogenedentales bacterium
CTGCGCATCCGGCCCGCGTCTCTCCACCTTTGTAGGAGCACTTGAGGGTTGCGGGATTCGTTGTGGTCAAAAAGGGTCACCTTCAACGTCTGTTGCTTTTCACGCCCTAGCCGCACGAAGTGCAACTGCAAGTCCTGCCTGAAGGTTCCAATTGCAAGTGCATAGACACCGGGCGTTACGCCTTCGAATCGCGCACGGCCTTCTTCGTCCGTCTTTGGCTCTTTTGTGCCGTCAAGCGACATTGTCGGCGCCCAGGCTTCATAGGCACTGCGAATGGGCGCACCGCAGGCTGGGCTTCCGTCTGGTCTCGTAACGACGATTTCCAGTGTGACTGTTGGGCGTAGAACCACTTCTAGCAGCTCTGACTTTATGGCATCCCACCGGTTCACCGACACAAAACCGTGCCCCGGCGCGGAGACAAAGCAAGGTGAATTTTGCGGGAGCGCACACACACCGTCTTCCGTAATGACAAGCGGCCTCTTGAGAAAATCCAATGCCTGCGGAAAAGGATCGCTGGGATTCGAAAGCCAGGGCTGGTGGAAGCTGACCCTATCAACGGCAGCCCCGGTCTCATCCACGACACGGATCCGAGGGCTGCGAAGTCCTATCATGCGAATGTACCCCGCGGACAGCATGTCGAAGGGGGGAGGGAGCGCATTGATGAAATACCAAGACTCGCGGCTACGCACCTTTTCGAGCTGCGGCACAAGGAGGAAAGAGTCTGTCGTTGCGGGAAGTCCAGTCACGGCCTCCCAGACGGATGTCCCCACCGGAATGGGACCTTTCTTGAGGCGGATCTCCAGGGCTGTGTCATTGACTCGGTAGTCTCTCTCTGGAATCAGGATACGACTCTGATAATGTGGCGCGCTGACTTCGATGACCTGCTCCGGGTGCAGCAGATACGGAATCAGGAACAAACCGAAGGCAGGGTATTCGGCCTCTTCCCGATTAATATATCTCACTGTGGCGGCGATGGGGACGCCGTTCTCGTCCGTGACCTTTCCCCCGAGTATGGCGATCTCGGGCGAGACGACAGAAAGCTGGATGTCCAGATCCTTGCCTGTTGTCAGATCGAAGGATTCCTTCCCCTGCACGAAGCAACGCTGTCTTGTTTCGTACCGCATACCAGGAAGATCGACCGGCTGAGGAATCGTAACGACCACTTTCACTGTGCCTGATTCCGTGAAGGCCGTCTCGAACCGGCCATGGGCCCCGGTAACGGCGCGCAATGAGGGAGGCTGCCTTTGGCCGTCATCGGCGTAGATGAACGTAAGGTCGCCATTCTTAACCGGCGCGCCGTCTTCGGTAACCAGGCAGCCAGTCAGGCGCGATGAAGCCTCTTGCGCCAAGCACACCCCGGTGCAGGCGGCCACGGCAACCAACATAGTGATGAATCTACTTGGCACGGATACCTTCCCCCTGCCTCCGGTGTTGGGTATAACGCTAGTACGATTATCCTCAATGGCCGTCGGCGGGTTCCATAGTGGAAGGGTTTATTTTCGGCAGCGCGTTTCGATTCTGTCGGCACGACGCGATCAGAAACCATCCCGCTGTTGGCAGCGAAATCGCCAGCCACAGCACTCCCCACAGCGTGGTCGGGATTCCGGTCATCTCCGCGAGAATGTACGCATCGGACTGAAGACCGGGGCGAAGGAGGATGTCGCTGACGATGTCGAAGGGGGCATACATGCAGCTTGTGAGGCCGATGAGTTTCAGTAGAAAATCGTTGGCCGCGTCGGGAAGGTAACGACCGGCTGCGATAAGGGCCAATGCGGTCACGAGGCTGAATAGAAATCCGAACGAGAACACAGGCCGCACGGCGAGCACCGCCACGGCGAATAGCAACACGCCCAAGGCCACCGTAAGTATCCGGTCGCGCTTCGTGCGCGAGGACGCGAACAGGATCGCGCCACCCCACAACAAGCTTCCGAGGTATCCCGCCGACGTAATGACGAACGGCATGCCCCACTGCGTGATGCAAAGTCCGCCTTCACCCTGCACGATTTGGATGCCGACGACCCTGCCTCCCGTGAGCACGGCAGCGAGTCCGTGGCTCAGTTCATGAAAGAAGACGGTCAGCAGCCGAAGCGGGTATACGATGGGCGTGCGCCACAGTAGTAGGAGAAGGACCGTCAAGACCGCGAGGATAGTGACGCTTCTCCAATCTGTCTGTTGCCGTGGCATGAGGCATTCTAGCAGATGTGCGGGAAAGGAGTGGCGGTACGGAAGGCAAGATGCCGCCAGGATGGCGGCGGTACAATCCGGCGCAGGTGCCGCACAAAACACGAAAGCGGGGCGGGAACCGTCTCCAGTGTCCCGCCCCGCGAAATTGCTGCATTATTTAGGAACGGCGATCGGCTCCGTGGGAACGGCGATCGTCTCAGGCTGCTTCACGATCTCAAGCAGCTCGACATCGAAGATCAACGTCGCATTGGGAGGGATGGCTCCGCGCGCGCCTTTCTCGCCGTACGCAAGCTTCGAAGGCACGAACACCTTGTAGTTGGACCCAACCTTCATCTTCTGCAGAATCTCGGTCCACCCGGGGATAACGCGGTTCACCGGGAACTCGGCAGGCTCGTTACGGTCGTACGAGCTGTCGAACTGCTCGCCGTTGATGAGCGTCCCGCGATAGTGCGTTTTGACTGTATCGGTCGCCTTGGGCATTTCGCCCGTGCCTTCCTTTACGACGATATACTGCAACCCCGTCTCCGTGGTCTGCACGCCGGGCTTCTTTCCATTCTCGGCAAGAAACGCTTCGCCTTCGGCCAAATTGGCTGCGCCGGCCTTCTGCTGCGCTTCCTTCTGCTTGGCCACCAATTTCGGCTCGAACTCGCTCATGATCTTCTGCGAATCCTCTGCCGAAATCGCCGGCTTCTTTCCTTCGAGCGCGTCCTGGATGCCCTGCGTAAGCGCTTTCAGGTCCGCTTCCAACGCTTCCGTCTTCAGGCTCTTTCCAAACTGACTTCCAATAATGTACGAGACCTTTTGTATCTCGGTTTCAAGACCTGCCGGCGCTGCGGCGTCCTGGGCGAAGCTGGGGAGCGCCAGGGCGCATGCGGCAACAAATAACGTGGCGACGTGCCGAGTATTCACGAACGGACTCCTTTGAGGTTGGGAAGACTGTGCCGCTGCATGCACAGGCCGCAGGACACAAGGGGCTGTATTCTACACGCACCAAGCACTGCGAAGCACGTTTTTGCCAAATCGCGCGCCTTCCGCCCGCAGGCCCCCGCGTCCGGCCTCCGGAATACGCCATCCCCCCCGACATTTGCTAAACTTACGCCACTGTTCCCAGCAGGAGTCCAACGCATGAGCCTTCCCCTTACTTCTGAGTCTCTCTCCGCCGGCGCGCCGGGTTCAGGATAGCAGCGCCCATGGCTGACCTCCCCGAGATCACCCAACACGAGCGGCTCGACTTATCCGCCTCGTCCAACCGCGAGCGCACCCCGGAAGAGTTCCTTGCCCAGTTCGAGACGGCCCGCGTCCCCACTGCCCCCGGTTGCTACATCATGCGCGATCCCGACGATCGCGTCCTCTACGTCGGCAAAGCCGCCAACCTCCGCGCCCGCGTGCGTTCCTATATCAACGAGAGCGACAGCCGCTACACCGTCAAGTTCCTCATGCGCCGCGTCGCCCACATCGATTTTCTCGTGACGACCAACGCGAAAGAGGCGCTCCTGCTCGAAAACAGTCTCATCAAAGAGCACCGCCCGCGTTACAACGTCCGTCTCAAAGACGACAAGAGCTACGTGAGCGTGCGCGTCAACGTGCAGCACGCGTTCCCCCGCGTGACCGTCACGCGAAACCTGCGAAAAGACGGCTCACGCTACTTCGGACCCTACGCCAGCGCTTCGGCGGTTCGCGAGACCATGAAGCAGGTCCAACGCATCTTCCCCCTACGCCTATGTTCCGACAGTGTGCTCACGAGCCGCGCGCGCCCGTGCTTGTATTACCAGATGAAGCAGTGCAGCGCGCCGTGTGTCGACCTGATCGACAAAGAAGGCTATCGCGAGATCGTCGGCCACGTCCTCATGATGCTCGAAGGCCGCAGCGCTGAAGTCGAGAAACTCATGGTCGCCCGCATCCAGGAATTCGCGGAGGCCCTCGAATTCGAAAAGGCCGCGCAGCTTCGCGACCGCCTCTACGCCCTGCGCCAAACCCTCGAACGCCAGCGCGCCGTCCGCGTCGAAGGCACCGCCGATCAAGACGTCTTCGGCTTCCACACGCAAGGCCGTTTCGTCGAGCTGCAAGTCTTGTTCTTCCGCGGCGGAA
>JBAZRU010000398.1:4282-6804 GCA_041662805.1 Candidatus Hydrogenedentales bacterium
CGCTCGTTCTCCTTCAACCAACGCGAGACCCCCATCGAGGAAGTCCTGAGTTCGTTTCTCTTTCAGTACTATTCCGAAATGCCCGAGCCACCGGCGGAGATCCTTATCCCACTGCCTCTCGAAGATGCCGACGCGTTGGCCGAAATCCTCTCCGAACGCCGCGGCTCCAAGGTGCTCGTGCACTGGCCACAGCGCGGCGAGAAGACAGCCCTCACCGATCTCGCCTCGCGCAACGCCGCCATCGGTTTCGAAGAAAAACGCATGGCCGACCGCGCGAATCGCGACCTCCTCGCGCAGGTCAAAGAGAAGCTGAATCTAAAGAAGACCCCCAACCGCATCGAGTGCTTCGACATCTCCACCATCCAAGGCACGATGGCCGTCGGCTCCATGGTCGTCTTCGAAGGCGGCGCCGCCGCAAAGGCCCGTTACCGCCACTACGCCGTCAAGCAAGTCGAAGGACAAGACGATTTCGCCATGATGCGCGAAATCTTGCTGCGCCGCTTCAAACGCGCCATCGAAGAGAGTGACCTGCCCGACCTGGTCCTCATCGACGGCGGCAAAGGCCAGCTCGGCGTCGCCACCACGGTGCTCAAGGACCTGGGCATCGAAGACCTCGACACCGCCGGCATCGCCAAATCGCGCGCACTCGAAGAAGGCGGCCATTCGCCCGAACGCTTCTTCCTCCCCGGACGCGCCAACCCCGTCATCCTCCCTCAGAATTCGCCCGTCGTGCTTTACCTTGCGCGCATTCGAGACGAGGCCCATCGCTTCGCGATTACCTATCACCGCAAGCGCCGCGGCAAGTCCACCCTCGCCACTCTTCTCACCAACATCCCCGGCGTCGGGCCCAAGCGCGCCAAGCTTCTGTTGACCCGCGTCGGGTCCTTGGCTAAAGTCCAGAGTACCTCCGTGGAAGAGATTGCCGCTCTTCCCGGATTCAATACGAAGTTGGCCGAATCGATTCAATCGTACCTAGCCGCCGTGCGGCCTTCGGGGGAGTAGTCATGACTTGCGTGTCCGTCATTCTCGCTATCATCGTCGTCATCCTGACTATCGTGATCGCCTTCAATTCCTATCTCCGCGCATTGCAGAAACGACACCGCGCGCCCGTTCTTGCCTCCGAAATCCATACCGTCGTCACCGAAGACGGCTGGACGCTCTATCTCTACCGCCGCGCCCCCGCTAATGGCCGGGGCGAACCCGTCTTCCTCTGCCACGGGCTCGCCACGAATCACTACAACTTTCTCCTCCCGGCTCACGCGTCCATCACCGACGCTCTCGTTGAAGCCGGATACGACTGCTGGCTCGTCGATTTGCGCGCCTGCTCCACGGCTGTGCCCCCGCTTGGCGCAAGCAACCTCGACGCCACCATGGACGATCTGCTCCTCCGCGACATTCCCGCGGTTCTCGATCACATCACCAAGGCAACCGGCTACGACAAGGTACACTGGGTCGGCCATTCCATGGGCGGCATGCTCCTCTACGCCTACGAACTGCGCTTTGGCAACGCGCGCCTCGCGAGCGCCGTCACCCTCGGCGCGCCCATCGGATTCGGCGGCGTCCGCCACAAAAGCCACTCGTTCCTCGTCGCCATCGCCCACTACGTGCACCGCTTCATGTCGAACGCGTTCCGCGCCCTGACCCCGCTTATCAGCAGCCGCAAGTTCAAGGTGCGCCTGCTCCCCATCAACTGGGACAACACGGACAAGAGCATCGGCGCTGCCGAGGTCTACCACGCCATGGAATTGCCCTTGCCCCACATCGGCGGCCAAATGAACGCGTGGGCCTCCACCCAATCGTGGACCATGTGCGGCGGCGCGCTCGATATCCCCGCACGCCTGAACGAATTGCAGACGCCGCTCCTCGCCATATTCGGACGCTCCGATCCATTCATCCCGCAGAATCGCGCCCGCGCCTTCTTCGATGACCTGCCCAACCCCGACAAGAAGTTCCTCGTCTTGTCCAAAGAAAACGGGCACTCCGCCGACTACAACCACATCGACCTGGCCGTCTCCACGAACGGTCCCGCCGAAGTGCAACAACCCATCGTGGAATGGATCAAGGCGCACCCCATCCGCGCCCAGATTCCCGCGCCCGTCGCGGAGGCCGCCGCCCCAAAGCCCAAAGCCACCCCAAAGAAGAAGGCCGCTTCGGCCTCCGTTGCCGCGAAAACCATCGCGAAGGCCAAGGCCCCGTCAAGCGAAGTGAAGAAGAAGTCTGCGTCCAAACCGAAACCGAAAGCTAAAATAGCCGCCAAGCCCAAAGCCAAGACAACGTCGAAAGTGAGGGGGAAGAAATCATGACCGCCATTCGCAACGTGACTGCAACCCTTATCGTCGCCCTCGGCATCGCCACCGCGGCCTGCGCACAAGACCCGTGGCAACAGGCATCGGAGAACGGCGAGAAAGCCCGCCGCGCCCTCATCGGCTGCTGGCGCTTCGTGGACGGTTGGCTACAACACGCCGACCCGGAAACCGGCCTTATCCCGCGTAACCTCTCCAAAGACTTCTACTGGAATGCAA
>JBAZRU010000399.1:0-6798 GCA_041662805.1 Candidatus Hydrogenedentales bacterium
CCGTTAAGTGATAAGCTACTTGTAGAGCCTGACTTAACAAGGACTATCGCCAGATCGACGTTTGCTG
The DNA here is from genome assembly GCA_041662805.1 of Candidatus Hydrogenedentales bacterium. Classification (GTDB taxonomy): domain Bacteria; phylum Hydrogenedentota; class Hydrogenedentia; order Hydrogenedentales; family SLHB01; genus JAIBAQ01. Next base: position 68 of record JBAZRU010000399.1, read on the forward strand.
GAACAGATGAAACAGCTTTGATCTCGGTGGTGTACTCGCCTTCGGGGGCCTCGATTCTGATACCCTTCGCAGTGAGGCGGGCGGCACGATCGGAACGGTGATCGACAAGTACAGTATCGATCCCTCCGCGTGCGATCTTAGCCGCATACAGGCACCCCATCGCCCCCGGTCCAATTACGGCTACCTTCATTTTAACTCGCTCCCCTTTCCGCTGGGTTAGACGCTAATCGTTCAGTGCCAGAACCCAACAATCCTTGAACTCCTTGACGGAACGCAAATCGTCGCGAGCCTTTTCCGCGGCCGTCTTGTCCGCAAACTGGCCAATACAGATCCTCAAACGTCTATTATCTTTGGTGGGCAGGATCCTGACGTCGAAGTCACTGTTGCTCTTGATTCGCTTCACGTAGGAGTCCACCACGTCGCGTTTTGTCGACTCGAAAGAGGCCACTTGGACGGTGAACCCGCCCTTGACCGAATCTGCCGTTGCGTCTGCGGCAGGAGACAATGTCGCGTCAGCCTTAGCGACCTGCGTTTTCTCTGGCTCCGCGGGTTTCGGAGTTGTCTCTTTGGGCATAGGCGTGTCCGCGACTGCTGGAGCGGGTGTAAAACTGACTTCGGGCGTTGGCTGTCCGGGTTGAGTTCCGGAAGACGCGGGGGACGCAACTTCCGTAGAATTGCCGGGTTGAACCGCACTCGTGGCATCGGGTTTCTTTGCGGGACTTAGCTCACCGCCAGGTTCCTCGGTTTTGGCACCGGGCTTTGTGTCTTTTGCTCCAGTCTTGTCCTGGGCGCCAACGCCAGTTGCGGGGGCCTGACTGCTTGGCCGGGAAGGCGGCGGGGCGGGAATATACGCTGCCCCGGAGTTTTGGCTTGTCTTCATCGGTGTCGAGGGCTTGCTTCCCGCAGTTCCCGAGGGTGATCCCTGTTGCGAAATTGTCACCGGCTTGGGAGAAACCTGCTTACCCTCTTCTTTTCTTGCTTGAGTGCCGATGGAATTCACCGGCTTGGGCTTGTCTGGCTTCTTCTCTGCAAGAGCAGTATCTTGGCCGGATGAACTTCCAATCGCTTCTTCCGAAGACTTGGGCCGAGACCCGTCCAGCCCCTGCACAAAGCTACCTGCCATGAATACCAAGACCATAAGCAACAACACGGCACAGATGGCCATGACCAACTGATACGACGTGAACTGGTAGGTCGGGCGGTCGTCGCCATCGTAGCCCTTAGTTCTGTTGCTGTTCGCCATCACTCACCTCTATCAATTCCTGCTGTGGATTCTCAAGTTCTGCCAATTCGCGCATGAGCGCCACGCGACCTGCTTCCAGTTCCGCGTAGGTCAAGTTTGGGTCTCTGACTTCAATCAGTCTGTTCCCGATTCGGTCCGTATAGAGCGTCAACCTTGCCTCGCCATCGGTATCGTCCGACTCCTTCAGAAGCCGGAACACTTTCTGTCGTCGCAGAAGCTGAGCCGCCAAGAAGGCCTTTGCCAAATCGCATCGGTCCGTTGACTCGACGCTATTATAAAACAATTGTCTTAATGGAGAAAACCGCTCTGGTGGTTCCTGGTCCACAACCTTTGGGTCGATAAAGGGACTGGACCATACGGCCAAGGCCCCGGTGCTTCGTGCCTGGTCATAGGCTTCACTCGCAAAATCTTCACGCATAAGCGCCTGATTTTCGTATCTTACGAGTGAAATGACCTGTTCCCCGTGTTCAAATTGACGATTAGTAGCCGAGCATGCGCGGCCTTGTTTTCCAATGCGAATTTCCATTTAAGCTAGTTTTGGCTTTCATTCTGTGTTTGCTTGCGAACACCGATAATCCCACCGCCGGTCTTCAACAGGTCTACCAGAATCCGCCTGGGGGCATCAATTACTCGAAGCGCTTCGTTCGCGGCCTCCAAAGAACCGCTCATGAGGGTTACGTGAAGCGGTGGCGTTCCTGTTACTTCACTTACAGGCTTGACGGTCGGCCCTGTCAACCGAAACGCCAACTCAATATCACGCTGGGCTATTTTGTGCCCCTGAACGTTGAAGTTGTCATGAAGCAAAGGAATGCGTTCCGCCACATCCGGGTTCACCGCAATTTTGATATTATAATCCAGGTCCCCGTCCGTGACAAAACGTCCCGAACCTTCAATCTGAATTGCATCCGATGCCAGCTTTATCGAAGGTGTACGGATGATGTCCTTCTCAAACTCAATATCGGCACGGAGTTGTGAGAAACGAAGCGAGGGGGGGAGAACCATCGTCTGGCTGTCCAATTGTTGCTCCAACATTGCGAGCAGGAAGTCGGCGCTGAATTGGCCCTCGCCCATCTCAAAATACCCAGTTCCTTTCCGCGACGACCGTGGGTCATCCCTGTCCTGGCTATATTCCATCTTCCCGGACATCAATCCCTTGAATGCCAGCGGCAGTTGCAGATGGTCCATCATGTATCGCGCCGGAATGTCCTTCCAGTCGTTTGTGGCGCGATACGAGTTCTCGTTTCGGTCGCTGCTGATCGTGCCGTTGAGAACGCCGCCCCTCTCCAAGCGTGCTTCGTAGTGCGAAAAACCGGATTCATTCAAGGTGGAGTAAGCCTCGCCCACAAAGTCAGTTCCCTTCCAAGGCGGGACCTCCACCGCGGCGCACTTCAAATGGTAAGCCCACTTCCAGTCGGTGAGCGGGTATTTCTGCAGGTCGCGCTCGAACGGGGCGAACCATCTTCCCCCTCGGACCGAAGGCATGCGCGCCTCTTTGGCTTCCAAGGTCAACTCGCCGTTTGGCTCGGGGCCTTGGACCATAGCACCCGAGAAACGAACGCCTTTTGCTATCATTGGCGACTCGCCGCCTTTGACGCGCACGGAAACCTCTTCTTCGACCGTGCAACTCACGCGGGAGTGCCAATCTTGCGTTTGGTCGTTGTCGCGTGTCCATTCATACTCTGCGGCGGATCCCGTTCCATTCTCCACCTGATAGGGGATGGAGAGGCATTTTCCAATCGATACAAGGTCCAGCTTATCCGATGACGCGGTGGTGGAACGCAGTACCCAGCGAGTCCCGTTATGGGAGAACTTGGAGCCTCCCTTCACTTCGGAACCGGCCACGAGCCCATCAATATCCACCGTGAACCGTTTCTTCGGGACAAACTCGCCTTTCACGTTGGCGCTGGCACCCATTCCGACCGGTTTCAGGAAGTACCAACGGTAGCCAATACTCGCCTGAGTCGCGTCTACGCTGCCTTCAAACGTGCAGGCGTTGTTCTTCAACGAGGCTTCCAGATTGACGGAAGCCGCTCCCGTGAGGGAGGTGTTGCGGATGGACTCCGCCAACTTCGTTTTCTCGATTTCAGCCACGCCGCCGCTCAACTTCGCTTTCCCCGACTTGCTGACGATGTTGTATTGTCCGCTCACAACGACGGGCTGACCCGTTATCACGCCCGTCAGGGGAGCGACTTCCACGACATCTCCGTTCAATCGAAGCGCCCCGGAGATCTTCTCGACTTGGACTTCATACTTTGCCTGGTTGGCCTTGCCGTCGAGGAGCATGAGCGAAGCCGATGGTTGGCGCGACTTCGAGTCCCACGAGGCATCCAGCCGGCCAAAGACCAGCGATACCTTGGGCCACTGCGCGTTCAGAGGCGCGAATTTGGCGTGCCCACCTGCGGCAAAGCCACGCGCCACGATCGTCAAATCGTCGCTGGGGCCCTTTGCCGACAAAGAAAAGCTGGTTTCCCCGTCCAGTGCGTATTCGAGGTTTCCGTATCGGTCCAGTTTCCCTTCCGAAATCGTCTCCAGTACTTCTTGGACTGGCAACTTGGAGGATGCAAATGTGACGTCAAGTACTGGTAGTTTTTCGTTCAGCGAAATCGTGCCGGAGAGCGTGCCGCCGAATTGGTCCGACTCAATCGACGACATGGATAGATTCAGCAACTTGGCTGTGGGATCGTAATTGCCGATGGCGCTGACGGTGCCTGTTGCCGGCCGGATGAACGTGGGTTGATTGCGGAGCAACACGCTGGAGAACGGGGCCTCGATCGAGAGGTCGATAGTGTCGTCGCTTCGCCCGGCCAAGCGAATTGAAGGACTGGCCGCACCCTCTTGAACGATGTGCTGGCTCGCCGGCAAGAAGACATTTACATCGGCGGCCTCAATCTTCGAGCAGGCTGCTCCGACGTCGAAATCTTTCAGCGATGCATACTGGATGTCGAGTTGGATGGCTTTCTCGGGGTTGCCCTCCAGTTGCCCTTTCAACGTCGCCGCGAGCGTCGGAGAATCGGCCAAACGCGAGACGTCGAAATCAATTCCCGTTACGAGCAGCCGTGAGTCTCCGACCACATTCTCGATGGTGAGATTGCATCCCTTGCCCAGAACGCGAAACGGAAAGCCGGGGGAGGGAGGGGGGGGCGGAGTAGAATTCTCCGAGCTCTTGCGAGGCAGCCACGGCACTTCAATGGGGCGATGTATCGTAACGCTCGCCCCATCCAACTGGACGCGCTCGATGGAGGCTTCGCCGTAGAACAGGTCCAGCACGTCCACGTACACATATGCCGCGGGCACACGGCACGACAACGACATGCCGCTTGGAGTGGGGAAGGAAACATTGACCCCTTCCAGCTTCAGGCCTCGCAGTCCAAATGCCGAGACGGAGGCGACCTGGAACTTGGCGCCTATACGCGCTTCAGCCGACTCAAGTACCGCGCCGCGGATGCCTTCGAGCTTGTATTTCGCAAATAGCGCCGCACCCGCGAGCACGGCCGTGAGCATCAACAGCCCCAGCAGCCAAACCCGTGTATACCGGCCTGACGGCACCCACGTCTCGTCTATGCGTTCTTGCCTATTTATCGGCAGCCGTGCTTTCTACCGCATCAGTCTGTTCCGGCGCGTTTGCGTCCCAGATGAGCCCCTTCGATGTGACGATTTGAGCGCGAAGCTTTTCGGTCACTTCAGGATGCTCTTTCAAGTACTGGCGGGTGTTCTCGCGACCTTGCCCTAAGTTCTCACCATTCATCGAAAACCAAGCACCACTCTTCAGAATCAGCTTGGCCTCAATCGCAAGGTCCAGTATATCACCTTCGCGCGAGATTCCTTCGTTGAAAAGGATGTCGAATTCGGCCTGACGGAAGGGGGGGCCCATTTTATTTTTCACAACCTTCGCGCGAACCCGGTTGCCCACGTCTTCTTCGCGCTCTTTGATCGTGGCGATGCGCCGGACATCGATGCGTATGCTTGCGTAAAACTTCAGAGCCCGGCCACCGGTGGTCGTCTCCGGACTGCCGAACATTACACCGATCTTGTCGCGAATCTGGTTGATGAAGATCACGAGCGTGCCCGAGCGGCTAATCGCCGACGTCAATTTGCGCAACGCTTGGGACATGAGTCGCGCCTGCAATCCCATGTGGCTGTCGCCCATATCGCCTTCGACTTCGGCCTTCGGCACCAGTGCGGCCACGGAGTCGATTACGACCACCTCAACCGCGTTGCTGCGGACCAGAGCCTCGCAAATCTCCAAGGCCTGTTCCGCCGTATCCGGCTGGGAGACCAGGAGATTGTCGATGTCTACGCCAATTTTCGTCGCAAACGCCGGATCAAGGGCGTGTTCGGCGTCGATGAAACAGGCGATTCCGCCCCGGCGCTGGGAACTCGCCACAACGTGCAAGGCCAGCGTTGTCTTACCGGAAGACTCCGGCCCGAAAATCTCGACCACGCGGCCCAGCGGCAAACCGCCTACCCCTGTCGCTATGTCCAACGAGAGGCTTCCCGTCGAGATCGAGCGGACCCGATTGTCGAACTGATTGTCCCCCAATCGAACCAGGGTACCGCGCCCAAACTGTTTCTCCAGTTGGGCTACTGCGATGTCGAGAGCTTTTGTTTTTGGGTCTTCTTTTGCCGCGGCCATGCGTCATTTCTCCTTGCGATATACTGAAAACTTATTCACCACACCCGAAGCGTGCCATTTTTTCACCGATTTGTCAACCCCCTCGATTTCCACCGCCTCTGAAGGCGCTCTTCTCCAGGTGACGCATCATTGTAGTACGTCGCATTCCGCATGTCCATCGAGTTGACACCGAACGGGGACGATGATACATTTGCATTACCAATCGGGGCGGGAATAACTCAGTTGGTAGAGTGCCAGCTTCCCAAGCTGGATGTCGCGGGTTCGAACCCCGTTTCCCGCTCCAATCTTCATTTCTGACTTGCGTCGCGCCCTATCAGAGCGCTAAACACAGCTCATTGTCTTGTCCTCGCACTCGCATCCACGAAGGAAGCGGCGTCCAATTCGCCGTTGGGGTTGCACCCCTGCATTCTCTTGACGGTGAGGGGGGGCTCGCGCGGGTCTGGGTCCGGTGGGCGCGGGATTGTGAGCGGGACTGAATAGGCATGGTCGGGTCCTCGAATGTTACTTCCTATATATGTGCGTAGGTTTGTTGCACTCGCCGGTGGTCCAATTAATCCATTTTGCTGCACTTTTCGCGAAATTTCGTCGAGGGTGGAGGCCCGCGGGGCAACCAAAAAGAGACTCAACCACGAAACAGACGAAACACACGAAAAGAAGAGAATTCGGTTACGGAATTGCCACCGATACGTACCGCTGAATACCGCGTAGTGAATCAATCAAGCAGGAAGAACTTCAAACCACGGGGAACACTGGGGCCACGGGGAATTGCGGAGGAGTCTTTGCCACCTGAAGCACGGGGCAGCGCAGCACGGACTAGCACGGACCAGCACGGACTAGCGCGGACTAGCGCGGACT
>JBAZRU010000400.1:0-6792 GCA_041662805.1 Candidatus Hydrogenedentales bacterium
TCTTTCCAAAACAATACTCCTCTGGCAAGAGCGTCCATCGAAAACCGCGCATGGCCAAATGCGGCGGAGGCCGGGTACGAGCCGCCCTCTACATGGCCGTGCTCACTGCAAAGCGATTCTGTCCCCAAATCACCGCCTTCTCCAACCGCCTCAAAAGCACCGGTAAACATAACGCTCAAATCCACGGAGCCGCCATGCGCAAACTGCTCCTCCTCATCCGCGCCGTCGTCGTCAACGACACCCCTTACTCACCAAACTACGAACTCCAATGATTCATCCTTGTTTCCAAAGCAAAAGCCTTGACTTTTCAATACAGCATCTTGAATCGTCAAAAGTATGCAAGGGTGCACCCCCCCTTTCAGATTTGGAAGCGCGGCCCCATGTCGCAACATCCTGGTCCCCACTGCCTTCGGGGCTCACGCCCGGCGCGGACACGTTGACCGTCGAAACAACGCAAATGTTCGGGCAAACGTACGCGGCCAAGCGCGTGTTCGTCGTGCAGAAATAGACGATCGAATCGCTTGCCCGCTCTTGGGGGCCATGATTACGTCTTGGGAATCTGGGTGCCGCGCAAGTGCGCCAGGAATTCGGAATCGATGTGGGCCTTGATGGTCCGCCGGTCGAGGCCAAGCTGGCGCGCCGTCTCCTGGTAGCTTTCGGTTTCCGCGTAGACGAGGGTGCAGTAGCGTCGCACGAGTTCGTCGACCGTGTACGCTTGCGCGGAAATGTCTTCCAGAAATGCTACGCGGGGACTTGTTGCGCTTGCTTTGAATGGGGTATACGACTTGCGGACCAAGATGTTTCGCACGCACTGTTCCAGTTCACGCACGTTTCCCGGCCAATCGTAGTCCGCCGGGAGATTCTTACGTATCCAGAGCGCCACTTCTTCGGCCAACACTTCCGCCTCGCCGGTTCCCGCGACGCGCCGGGTGATGAACAGAAGGAGGTTGTGCAACTGTTCGGGGGAGCCTTCAAGTTGTTCCCGCAGCCTCGGCGTCACAATGATGTCGCTGCACAACCGGTAATAGAGGTCGTCGCGAAATCGCCCTTCCTGCATTTCCTTCGCGGGGTCGCGATTCGTCGCGGCGATGACTTTGCCTTCGAACCGTCGAACCGCCGGATCGCCGATTCGCTGGAAGGTCCTCACTTGCAGAACGCGCAGCAGTTTCACCTGGATCGGCGGATCGAGCTCGCCAATCTCGTCCAAGAACACCGCGCCATCCGAGGGGCATTGCTCGAAGAAGCCTGCACGGTCCGCGATGGCACCTGTGAACGACCCCTTCGCGTGCCCGAACAATTCCGACTCGATCAGCGCCGGCGACAGCGCCGACAGATTGATCGGATAGAAGCACCGCGTGAAATTCGACGTGAACCGTTTAGCGCGCGCATCGAACGAAATGTAGCGCGAGAGGCCGATGGCCCGCGCGACAAGTTCCTTGCCGGTGCCCGAAGGACCCGTGACCAGCGTCGTGATGTCGCCCATCTTGTCGTACAACGCACGGCGGTAGCGGCGCATGTCGCACGTGAAGATGGACTGCCACACCGCCGCACGCAGCCGCGCCGACGCCATCGACCCACCGATGATGTTGTCGTAGATATGGTGAAACGCGCGCCGCAGTTGGAAGAAGCACGCGAACAAGTGCGCGGTTTCGCCGAGGGAAAACGTTGCGCCGCTAACGCCGAGATAGTGCCGCACGTCTTCCTGAAAGCGGTCGTAGCATTGCGCCAGCGCGGCGTCCGGCGCATGGCCCTGCTCAAGGTCGATTATGTGCGTGAAGAAGTGTTCTGCATAGTCGTTGTACAGGAAGTGCAGCGCCACGTCTTCGTAGAGCGCGCGCTCGGCGTCGGTCACATGTTCGCCCTGAACCAGACGCTCGCGCGCGGAATCGGCCAGCGACTTCGCCCGCTGGGTCAACAGTCCGATGTTGGTGCCGATGAACTGCTTTCCGAGAACGGCGCGCTCGAAGTCGATGCGTTCGGGCAGAAACGGGTTGCAGTAGCCCAGCCCAACCAAGGCATCAGCACAGGTTCTCTCCGAATCCCTAAAGAGCGCCATGTCTTTCATCTCCCGATGTACATAGATTGTACACCAATGGAGCATAGGCTGTATGCACTTGCTGAGCTGACCTCGGAGGCATATGCCGCCAGAACTCCTAAGTTATTGGCGTTACATGCTTTGTGTTGCGCGTGAGTTCTGGCACGAGGACTGCTCTCTCACGAGGAGCAGTCAACAAACGGGGGTACAGGCCATGAACGGCACCGAGTTCTTTGCGAAAGTTATCCACGAACCATCGTTTTCCAAGATGCACCCCAAAGTGGCGTCCTTTCTGAAAGGGTATCTCTCGCACGAGAAGGTCGCGAAGTTCGACGGACGGTACGTCGTGAACACGCATTTTCCGCCCTATCCCAGCCGGGCGTTCGACACCATGGCGGCCCAGTTCAACGCGATTGGCTCGTCGACCGAACGCAGCCTCTTCTCCGTGACGCTTGCGGTCACGAACCGCTGCTCATACAACTGCTGGCACTGCTACAACGCGGGCCGGAGCCTGAACGACACGCCGCTATCCGTATTGAAGGACACGGCCCGGCAACTTCAGGAGTTGCACGTGGTTCACGTCACGCTGACCGGCGGCGAGCCGTTGCTGCGTCCGGACCTGGAAGAAGTCGCGCGGGCCTTCGACGACAGCACTTATCTTGGCCTGAACACAACCGGTGCGGGGCTCACCCTAGAGCGGGCGCGCGCCCTCAAGAAGAGCGGACTCTTCGCCTTGGGTGTGAGCCTGGATTCGACGGACTCCGCGGAGCATGACCGCATGCGCGGCAAGGAAGGGGCGTTCGACACCGCCCTGGCCGCGCTCGACATGGCGGGCAAAGCAGGCCTCTATCCATACGTCATCGCCGTCGGAACGCACGAGTTGCTGCAGCCTGACCTCTTCGAGGCGTTCATGCAATTCGCGGGCGAATGCGGCGCGCGCGAAGTGCACTTGCTCGAACCAAGCGCGACGGGGAAGTTGGCTGGGCGCAAGGACATCCTGCTCACGCCTCAGGAGCGGCTGCGGGTGCTCGACTTTCAGCGGACGTTTGCCGAGCGCGAAGACCTGCCCATTCTCTCCAGCTTCATGTACGTCGAGTCGCCCGAGGCATTCGGCTGCGGCGCGGGATTGACCCACCTCTACATCGACGGAAGCGGCGAAGTGTGTCCGTGCAACCTTGTTCCGCTTTCCTTCGGCAATGTGAAGCGCGAACCGCTTATCCAGATCCTCGACCGCATGGGCACGTGCTTCGGCAAGCCGCGAACCTGCTGTGTCGGGCAGGACTTGGCCGAGCACATTGGCGACGGAGCGCTGCCACTTGGCCCGGAGGCGTCTGCGGCCGTCTGCCAGAAGCACTTGCCGTCGGAGCATCCGGTACCGCGTTTCTTCCGGGTTCGCGGCGAAGCCCAAGGCAACGTGGGGTCGGAGGAACTGAAGGCCGCCTACAACAGGGTCCACGGGCACTACGACACCTTCTGGGTGTGCGAAGCCGGTAAGCCGGTGCGGGAGTTGGTTGAAAAGGCGCAATTCAGAAACCGCCAACGCGTCTTCGAGGCGGGGTGCGGCACAGGCTATGCCACAGTGAGGATTGCAGGCAAGCTGGGCGCGTCAGGTGAGGTCTATGCCGTGGACCTTTCGGAGGGCATGCTCGCGGAGGCCCGTGTCCGTGCGCGAGAGGAGGGCTCAAACAACGTGCGCTTTGTCGCGGGCGATGCGCTCAAACAACTCGAATCTGCACACGATTTCGACACGGTATTCACGAGTTGGGTCTTGGGCTACATCCCGCTGGCGCCGTTCTTTGCGCGTGCGCACCAAGCGCTTGTACCTGGCGGCCACGTTGCGTTTGTCGTACACAAAGAGAACTCGCCGCGCGAACCGATGGAACTCTTCCAGGAAATCGTTGCCGAAGACCCATCGGTCTTGGAGAAGCGCGTGGCCTTCGACTTCCCGCGCGACATGGACCACGTGCGTGAGGTGCTGCGTACGGCGGGATTCGAAGTCGAGCAGCTTTGGAACGGAGCCATCACCTTCCACTACGATTCGGCGGAAATGGTGCTCGAACACCTATTGAAGTCCGGCGCAGGCACCGCCTTCTACGACGCCGTCGATCCCAAACGCCGCAAGGCGCTTGAACAGCGCTTCGTACACACGCTTGCCGCGCGCCACGCAGGCGAAGGGGCGTTCAGCGTGGTCCATGACTACATCTCGTGCATCGCGAAGAAGGTGTAACCAACACGAAAGAACGGTTTGAGACCCCCGCTTGACTTTTCTTGGCGCTATTACTATACTCCATAGTACTACGATTCATAGTCGCATAAGCCAAAGGGGGTTTCATGAGCGGCAAGTCCGTCGATCAGTTGGGCAGTCTGCAGCGGGTGGTCATGGAAATCGTATGGGGCCTGGGCGAGGCCAGCGTGCATCAGGTGATCGAGCGGATGCCGCGCGACAAGAATCCCGCCTACACGACCATCCTCACGGTGATGCAGAACCTGGAGAAGAGCGGGTGGCTAAAGCACCGGCAAGACGGGCGCTCGTACATTTACCAGCCGGTCGTCACGCGGGATCAGTTGGAGTGGCGGTCGATCCGGCAATCGGTTAAGAGCCTGTTCAAAGGCGACGTGGGCGCGTTCATGCAACACCTGATCTGCGAGGAAGATCTCAGCGACAAGGACCTGGCGGAACTGCGGCAGATGATCGACAAGCGCAGGAAGGAGCGGGGCAATGGGTAATTCGGTTGTTCTCGGTTCCGGTTTCTTCGTGAGCATGCTTTGGCTCACGACACTCGCGTTGGGGGTCGCCTATGGTCTAAGCATCGCGTTGTCGCGCAGGCCCGCACGTGCGCACTATTGCCTCACCTTGGGACTCGCGGCCAGCTTCGTATTGCCGGTGGCATTCATCGCCGTTAGCCATGCAGGGCTGGGCGTGTTACCTCCGGCGACCGTGACCCAGAATACGGAAACGCCATCGCTACGTGGAGAGTCGCCGCAGCCTGCCGCCCCGAGTCTCACTCATGTCAGTCCCCTCGAATCGTGGGGGAGCCGGCTGGAAGCCAGCGTTACGGCAGCAATGCCGTGGGTGACTGGGCTATGGCTTGGCGTAGGCGCTTTGCTTGCGGTGCGGCTGTTCCTGACCTTGGGGTTTGGGCTCCGTTTGTTGGCACAAGCGCAACCCTTAGTCAACGAGCGCATCCACGGCTACCTGGTGGCGGCCATGCGCCTCGTCGGGGTGACGCGCACGCCCATCACATTCACGACGGACCGTGTGCACTGCCCCGCGATTTGGTGCTGGGCGATCCACCCCTCGGTGCTGCTGCCGTCGGCGATGGCCGGAGACGCCGCCGATCCAGGACGCTGGAAGTCCGTCTTTTCCCATGAACTCGCGCATCTTAAGCGGCGCGATCACCTCGCGGCGATCATGGCCGAGGTGGTCTGTTGCGTCCTATGGTGGCATCCCTTGGCGTGGTTGTGCAGGCAACGCCTGAACGCGTTGAGCGACGCGGCCTGCGATCAATGGGTTGTAGCCAGCGGCCAACCCGCTGATGTGTATGCCGAGACGCTCCTTGGAATGATCCCGCAGGCGCGCTCGCTAACGGCCCTGTCCATGGTCAGTGGCAAGCACGGCCTCAAGCAACGCCTCACCGCAATCCTCGACGTGACGCCGAGGCCGCCGGGTGCAGGACGTCGCTGGGTCTTCACCACGACCGTGATAGCCCTCTTTCTCGTTGCGCTTACCGCGTGTATGCAGACACAGTCCGGCTCAGAATCGCGAATCGCACCGAGCAACCTCCTGACCAACGCAAGCATGGAAGACGGCGCTTCTGCCCCTGATTCATGGTCGCAGAACCAGTCGGTTGACGGTGTCGAATACCTATGGGATCGCAGTGCCGCCAAGTCGGGCAAAGCGAGTCTCTGCTTGAAGAAGACTTCGCAACGCTTCTTCCCTATCGCGGAATGGACGCAGACGATCGGAGCGATTCAAGTCGACGGGAATCGTGAACTGCACTTGAAACTCTCTGCATGGATCAAGGCAGAAAATGTCTCAAAAGCGACTCTCGACGTTCACTACACCGATGCTAGCGGCGAATGGAAGCACCAGTGGGCCGCGTACATCGGCGCGAAAGAAGACGGCAATCCGCCCGCCAACCACGACTGGCAACAGTACAGCGGCAATGTCGACGTCCCGCCGGGTGCAATGGACATAACCGTGGGACTTCAGATCTACGGACCGGGGACGGTGTGGTTCGACGACATGTCGCTCGAGATCGCCGCTGTCGGAGACAAAGAACCGGACAACCAAACGCACGTGGGGTTCGCGCGATGAAACAGATGAGTTTTGCAGCACTACTTCTGTGCGCTACGGTCTCGTGTACTGGTTGTGGCGAGGCTTCAAAGGCGTCTGAATCGCCTCAAGCAACCTCACTGGCCCCACAGACTGAAAAGGACATCCTGCTCAAGGCCGTCACGGATGGGTATACGAAGGGCCAAGTGTGGGATCAGGCCCAGGCCTTGGCCAAACTTGCAGATCCGACAACCATCCCTGTCCTTATCGGCGTCATCGATTCGGACAACAGTTACTACACGGTCTATGGCATCGGGTACTTTGCGCTCGGTTACGACAAACTCGGTGAACTCACCGGCGTCCGTTACAGCCCCTACCACGACGGTGCGTGGTGGCGGCGTTGGTGGGATGCCAACAAGTCACGGTTTCCCAAAGAGGCGCAAGACATTCCCATTCCCGATTTGCCCAAGACCGCAAACGG
>JBAZRU010000401.1:0-6792 GCA_041662805.1 Candidatus Hydrogenedentales bacterium
GGCGAGGATGCGTTCGAGCAGGGGGATGGACCGCACCGATTTCGAGGCGATGCGGATCGTGCGGTTGCCTGCGCGCTTCGCGATGTCTTTCACATTGCCATCGAACAGGTCGAGGTCCACAAACGCGAAGGGCATCACCCGCCCGGCAAACGCCTCACGATAGTAGCGATAGGTCCGGTCCATAGCGCCTTTCGTCCACGTCGTCCACGTCGTCCACGAAATCCACCAAAACACATTATCACGTCTGCCCGACGAAATACGCCTTTCCGTCTTTCTCGCGGATCGGATACCGGAGAAACACGAGGAAACTGCACACACACGCCAGCCCACAGAGAATGGCCATCAGTTTCAATCCGAACGGCGTGGGCTGTTTGCCCGGTTCGGGTTTCGTCCAGCCCGGCGCGTCGAGCCACTCGATGGCGTACTTGCCCGGCGGCATGTCCGTCAGATCGGACACGCCTTTGCCTTCGCGGACAAGCCCTTCGGGTCCGGTCAGTTTCCATGGGGCTGCCAGCGAGGCGGGTCTGGGAACGATATAGATGGCGCCTGGCACGAACGTGCGCTTTGCCTGCGTGGGGTCCGCGGCGACTGCGACGCCGTCGCTGGGCGTGTAGACACCGCTGATTTCCAGCGCCCCGCCTTCGCGGAGAATCCGGGAACCGTCGCTCCCGAGATACGGAACAATGGTGAAGCTCAGCACGGAGAGGCCAATCATCAGCTTCTGCGCAACACCCTGTCCACCGACAAACAAGGCTTCCCGGCGGCGGCCCGTGACTTTCTCGTCGTAGTCGACAACGTCGGCGAGGATTGCGAACGGCAGTACCATGAATCCCGCGGCGGGAATGCCGAATAAGGACATGAAGATCGCGGTCTGCATGAACTCGCTGCCGAACGGAAATACGCCCACAAGGGCGATGGATGCAATGACGGCGGCGCCCGCGAGAAACGTTACTTGCATGAGCCTGTATTTACCGAACTTGCCTGCAAACGCATTGAATACGAAGAAGAAGCTGAGATTTACAAGCAGGAACGGAAGCATAAGCAGAGTAACGGACCCTTCGTCTCGGCCCAGATAGCTGAGCACCCACACGGGCACCAGCACGAGCAAGCCGTTCAGTCCGTACAAGAATAAGGCAGTGGCCCCGAACACGCATCGGAAAGGTTGGTTCTTAAGGGCGAGCCGCGCGGATTCAAGCAACCCAAACCGTTCTTCCTTCAGCACGGCAGGATGCGCTTTCTCCCGTATCAGCGTGCACACGGGAAGGAAGAAAGCCAGCGCCAGGCCAGCGACCAGCGCGGCAAGCGCCGTCCATCCGAATTGGTTGAGGATGATACCCATGGCCGCGAACAGAAACATGCCTAGCATGATAAAGACAGACTGATAGGTCGTCAGATCGACGCGCTCCTTGAGATTGGACGAAATCTCGGGAAGCAACGCCAAGTAGGGCGTGATGATCACCGCATAGAGGAATAGGTAAAGGGGAAGTAAGACAAAGACCCAGGCCACGTTGATCCAATGCAGATGGTCCACGGGCGGAGAAAACAGCAGAAAGAACACGAGTGCAAACGGCACGATGCCCAGCCGCAAATAGGGCATGCGCCTCCCCCACTTCGTGCGCGTCTGGTCGCTCCAATGGCCGACTATTGGATTGGCGATAGCCTCCAAGATACGCCCCATCAGCATGATCGCGCCGAATGCCAAGGGGGGAACAAGCGGCTGGGTCGTGTCGGGCCGCACGTAGCGAACCAACAGCCATTGCATCAAAATCATATCGGGCAGGTTCATGGTGATGCCGGCCATGCCGAATGCCAGCCGTTGACGAAACGACAACTCACCCATGCTTCACCGAACCTGACCGGCTCCTATCGAAAGCCATGATTCCCCCCTTACTACAATTTAATGGCGTTCTTCAGCTTCAAGGCTTCTTCGCCTTTTCCCTCGAACTTGATCTTCCCTTGAAAGAAGGCCGTCTCCAAGCGCTTCTTGCCCAACACAATCGCCGCCCACGTTCCCGCGGGCATGCGCAACGTCACGTCCGGATTCGCGGGCCGTTCATCGACCACAATTCCCATCTTCCCATCCGCCACATGCACCCCGAACCACTGGTCAGCCACGCCGCCCTCGCCACTCAAAAACAGGGCAACGGTGCAGGACCACCCCGACACGGCGACCGGGTCGAATCGATGCGGCAATTGCTCCGTCAACCGGCGCGCCTGCGACGCGTATTTCGCCGTCGAAGCGCCAAACCGGAACCACGGCCTGCGCCTCGGTCCGACGATGACTTCCTCGCGCTCGCGCAATCGCCGCCTCACGTTGTACAGCCACGGGAAGGGGCGCTCAAGTTCGTCGATGAAGACCTCGCGCCGTTTGCGCGCCGACAGCATGACGGCCAACCCGAACCGCAGGACCTCACGCCCCTGTTCTCCGGTGAGCATCGGCTGGTCCTGTCCGCGAATCGCATCGATGAAGTTTCGCGTGGACCCTTTGAATCCTTCGCTCCAATCCGCGGGCACATCGTGGTGCTCCCAGCATTCGCCGTTGAACACGCTGACCGCTGGGCGCTCCCTCTGGATCTCCCCCGTGCCTCGATTGACGAGAAGGATCCCCCGGCTCCCCGTGAATTCAAACCACTCGTCGTTCGAGTAGTAGTTCGAGGGAATGTGCAAATCTGCCGCGTGCATGAAATCCGCCACGCCGTACCGCTTCGCGTCACGGCTCTTCCACATCACCACGGCGGGCGTATCGAGAATTCCGTTTAGTGAATCCACCCACGCGCACACGCGCTCCGGTTCGCCCAGGAACCAGTGGCCTACGGCCCACTCGTGATGGCCGTGGTCGAAAGTCTCGTAGCCGAAGCCTTGCGATGCGATGCGAAACTGCTGCTCGTAGGTGGCTTCGGAGACGTGCCACCCGCCTTTGGGGCTAGCCACGTATTTGATCCGCATGCCCGCCAACTCGCCGATGGCCCCGTCATCGATGAGCTTCTTTGCGAGCACCAGCGGCGGATACGTCACGTAGACTTCCGTGACTTTGTAGACGACGCCCCCGGCCTTCGCGGCGGCAATCATGCGATCCGCACTCGCGAGGCTCGTTGTCATGGGTTTCTGACAGGCGATGTGCTTGCCCGCCCGCGCCGCGGCAACCACGATGGGCTCGTGCGTATCGTAGGGGGTGAGGACCTCCACCGCGTGGACATTTCCATCGGCCAGGAGGTCGCGCACATCCGTATAGGCCTTCTCAGCGCCCCACTCCTTGCGGCGCGCCTCGGCCCGTTCGGGCAGGGCGTCGCACACGGCGTAGATGCGGGCGTCCGGATTGCCGGCATACCCCAACGCGTGGAGATCGGCTATGCGTCCCGCTCCGATAAACGCCACGTTAATGATGAGCACCCCCCGCGCCCCGCGCGCCGGTCGCCCGGCCCCGTCTATGCAACGGGTCCCGGCAAACCGCTATTGTGCCGATAGGCCAAGGCGTCTGCAATAGGCAGCGTCCGGCCAGCCAGCATTGGGGATGACTCGCATGGCGTGAAACGTGTATGATGCATCTGTTTTGCGGATCAGGGGAATCAACACACACAATGAGCACCGTTCGAGTTCGTATTGCACCTTCGCCGTCGGGTTTCCTTCACATCGGCACGGCGAAGGTCGCGTTGTTTAACTGGCTGTATGCACGACAGACCGGCGGCGCCTTCATTCTGCGTCTGGAAGACACCGACGCGGATCGGAGCACGGAAGAGTTCGCGGAGGCCATGTGCGAAGGATTCCGGTGGTTGGGCATCGACTGGGACGAGGGTCCCGAGTTTGCCGGCCAGCCGGAAAAAGGCGCGTTAGGACCGTACCGCCAATCGCTTCGGAAGGAGCTTCACCGGCGCGAGGCGCATCGCTTGCTCGAAGAGGGCAAGGCATACCGATGCTTCTGCACAAAGGAAGAGCTTGATGCGGCGCGCGAAGAGGCGATGCGCGAGAAGCGGCCCCCGCGGTATGCGGGCACGTGCCGCAACCTGTCGGCGGAGCAAATTGCCGCGATGGGCGACCGCCCCTTTTCCATACGCTTCAGAGTCGAGCCTGGAGAGACGGTCATCGACGACTTGATACAAGGGCCAGTGAAGGTCGACAACAAAGAGTTCGATGATTTCATCATTCTGAGGCCGAACGGCGAGCCTATCTTCCATTTAGCGGTGGTGGTTGACGACGGCACGATGAAGATTACGCACGTCATTCGCGGCGACGACCACCTGACCAACGCGGCGCGGCACGTGATGCTGTTCGACGCGCTGGGCTACGCGCGACCTAAGTTCGCGCATCTGCCGATGGTGCTGGACGAGCACGGCAAGAAATACAGCAAGCGCCTGCACGGCGCGAACGTGCTGGATTGGCGGGACGACGGGTATCTTCCGGAGACTCTGGTCAATTATGTTGCGCTGTTGGGATGGACGCCCGTCGAAGAAGGGCGGGAGTTGTTCACGCGCGAAGAGTTGGTGCAGGCCTTCGATATCGACCGGCTGGGCAAGTCCGCGGCGAAATTCGATCTGAAGAAGCTGCAGTGGATCAACGGACAGCACATTCGCCGGTTGACTCCGGAAGAGCTGCGCGACCGCGTGCTTCCCATTCTGCACCGCGCGGGCCTGGATACGTCGGGGAAGACGCCGGAGTGGCTGGCGCACATGGCGGCCGCCTGTCAGGAGAAGATCCCGACGCTAAACGACATCGTCGCCTATACCGACTTCTTCTTTGCGGAGCCTTCGCACTACGAAGAGAAGGCAGTGAAGAAGCAGTGGGACAAGCCGGACGCTGCGGAGCGCCTGGAGCACATCTCGCAAACGATGGCCTCGGTGGAACCGTGGTCCGCGGAAGCAATTAAGGTTGCGTTCGAAGCGCTTGCCGAGCGCACAGGCAACCCGCTGGGACATTTTGTACATCCGGCGCGTCTTGCGCTCACGGGGAAGAGCGTGGGGCCGGGGTTATTCGAGTTGACGGAATTGCTGGGAAGAGACGCGGTAGTGGAGCGCCTTGGGCGCGCTATCGCCTTCATCCAGCACGGGATGGAGACACAGTCGTGAAGTCAGTAGTGGCGGGGATAGACCTCGGGGGGAACCATGTAAAGACAGCGATTGTGGCGCGCAATGGCGCGATGATCGCAAAAGAGAGCCGCCCGACGAATGCGGAGCTTGGCCTGGACCACGTAATTGACACGATGGTGGCAAGCGTCGAGCACGCATTGGAATTGGCAAATGCCGATCCGGACGACATGATCGCGGTGGGTGTTGGCGCGCCGGGACCCATGAACTGGAAAACGGGCGTGGTATTCAGTCCGCCCAATCTTCCGGGCTGGGAGAATGTGCCTCTGGCGGACTTGATGCAGAAGCGTTTGAAGGTGCCGACCTACGTCGACAACGACGCGAACGTGGCCACGTGGGGCGAATTCTGGTCCGGCGCGGGCCGCGAAGTCGACTCGATGTGCTGCCTCACCCTGGGCACAGGCGTCGGCGGAGGCATCGTCGTCTTCGGGAGATTGCTGCGCGGCCCCGACGGCACCGCGGCGGAAATCGGCCACATGAACGTGTGCCGCGACGGGCGCGCGTGCAATTGCGGCGCAAAGGGCTGCCTCGAAGCATATGCCTCCGTCACGGGAATGGGACGCACGGCAATCGAAGGCATCGAGTCTGGACGCAAGACCATGTTGACCGAGATGTGCAAGGGCGACCTAAGCCTGATCGATGGCAAGATGATTTACGATGCGCTCTCCAAGGGCGACGAGTTTGCCGCATGGGTCATGCGGGAAACGGCGATTTGGCTGGGCACCGGCGTTGGAAGCCTCATTAATTTATTGAATCCGGAGATGGTGGTGCTCTGCGGCGGGATGATCGCCGCGGGCGACATCTTATTCGACCCGATTCGCGAGACGGCGCTCGCGCAGGCGTTCGACGTGCCTGCAAACACGGCGAAGATTGTGCCCGCGGGCCTGGGCGCCGATTCGGGCGTAATCGGGGCTGCCGGATGCGCATTGCAGCGGTATGAAGAGGGACACTAAGCCTCCAGAGGATATCTCATGATTGCAATTGTCGACTACAAAGCGGGGAACCTGACGAGCGTCAAACTGGCGCTCGAATACCTCGGCGTACCGGGCATGATTACCCGCAAGCCCGAGGAAGTGCTCGCGGCGGACCGGGTTATCTTCCCCGGAGACGGCGCGGCAGGTTCGGCCATGGAACATCTGAATGAACTTGCGCTTGTGGAAACCTTGCGAACGGTCGTTGATCGCGGCACGCCGACGCTGGGGATTTGCCTGGGAACGCAGGTGATCTTCGACTTCTCAGAAGAAGACGGGGGCATCAACTGCATGGGGATCATGCCGGGGACCGTGAAACGGTTTCGCCCCTCGGACCCCATGTGCAAGATTCCGCAGATGGGCTGGAACACGATGCGCTTCAAAGTCGCGCACCCGCTGTTCAACGGGCTTGAAGACGAGAGCGAGTTTTACTTCATCCACAGTTACTACCCAGCCCCCACGAACGCGACGCACGTCGTGGGCGAGACGCAATACGCCGATGTGACCTTCGCCTCGGCAGTCGGACGCGGAAGCCTCTTCGCGACGCAGTTCCATCCGGAACGCTCGGGGCGCATCGGAATCCGCATGCTGAAGAACTTCACGGAGTGGGACGGAACATGTTAAGCAAGCGAATCGTCCCCTGTTTGGACGTCCGCAACCGGTTGGTTACAAAGGGCGTCAAGTTTCAGAATAATAAAGATATCGGCGACCCGATCGAGATGGCCGTCGCCTACAGCGATGGC
>JBAZRU010000402.1:0-6763 GCA_041662805.1 Candidatus Hydrogenedentales bacterium
AGGGCGGCCCGGATGGCAAGGGCAGGGTATATATCGAGACCGATGAGGTGAGCACCTGGGAAGACTTATCGCGCCGGCTTGCCGAAGAAGTGGCAAAGAAGCCGGACGCGCTCGTGCTCATACGCCCCGATGAGCGAGTGGACACAGGAAGGCTCGTGTACGTGCTCGGGATAGCCACGAGCGTCGGCATCCAGCGTTACGGAATTGCCGCAGTCCCGCCCAAAGACCAATGAGGGTCCGCATGGCCCAACATAGACCCTTCCTGCTGGCATTCGCATTCTCGTCGGTGCTGCATCTGTCCATGGTGACGGTCTTCACGATCTATATCGACATTCCCGTGGCAAAGATCGGGTACTACACCTTCGACATCGTAAACCCGGCCACGCACCTATCGTACTTGGGTCCCAGCGCAACGGACGACCTGCCCCAGAATTCCCTTCGAGAGACGCTTCGCCTGAACACATCGGACCTGACTGGCCTCGAAGCCCCTGCAAATGTTTCCCAGGGGATAACGGGGGAGTTCCCTGCAATCACCCTGCCTACGTGGGCGCTTCCGGAACTGGAGCGATTGCAGCTCCGTCAGGAAAGCCTGCGGCTGCGCGCCGAATTCGTCCGAAAGCAAAAACAGAAGCCGCTTTCCTTTCTGCTGGGCGAATCCGGATTCCTTCGCGAAACGCTGGGAAGAATCGCGGACCTGGGGGATGACGACGAAGCGCCCGCACCGAATTCGGCTATGCTCGTGGGACGCCCCGTCGATGGGGTCGTGATGTACATCGAATGGATGGCCGATCCCAGGGATCGCGAGATCCTGTATTCGCCTCCCATCGAAAGCCTCTGGAGGCTGGGACCCTCGGCCCTTCGCCAGCCCATGTCCATCCTCTTCAAGGTGGCGCCATCGGGCGAGGTTATCGAAGTGCTTACGCCCATCGAAGAGGACAACGAATTGGCGGGAAGCGCGGGAAAGGCGCTGCTCAAGTATCGCTTTGCGCCGCTCTTGGAGGGTGAGGACAAGGAGCAATACGGCACCCTTCTCGTCGCGCCCGAGGCCAAGGAAACGCCATGATCGCCATCGAACTAAAATGGGCGTTGCTGCTGTACGCGAGCATCCTGGGGGCGATGGTCCTGTTCATCTGGGCCTATACCGAGGTAACGGTGTGGCGTCCGCACCGCTACCTGGGGCAACAGTTTCTGTGGCGCTGCACCTTCTGCGCGTACACCTACTTGGACGAATCGCATGACCACATATCGCAATGCCCACGTTGCCAGAGCTTCAATTCGGAGACAGACGACCGCGCGCGGTTGGTTCCCGTCAAAGACGATAGCGACCAAGGTCCGTTGACCGGCGATTCCATCGAGTCGCGCCGCAATCCTTCCCGGCGCAAGCGGCCTGGTCAACGCCGAAGAGGTCCGCGCCGCCGGTAGTCCCGTTTGCCGCAGTTGCGTGAAGTCTCGAACTCCGGTACCGTTTCCCGTAGAGGTCCTGTGAGTAGTGCGTGTGCACAACAGGAGACGCGCATGTCGACGAATACCGTGCAGTACCGAACCCAGCATCGTATGGTTGGTAATCTGTTTCCCTCGGCAACGACACAGGCCGGCCGGGAGCGTCTTGCGCTCACCCGTGCGCAGGTCGCCGAATTTCGCGAACGCGGCTTTGTGCGCGGGCCGCGCGTCTTGGACGATAAGCAGATCGAGGCGTTGCGCCAAGGCTTGGAGCAAATCCGCACCGGCAAGAATGAACGCCTCTCCGAACTCTACGAGATCGACGAAGCGTGGAAGAAGGCTCCCGAACAGAGCGTCTTTCACTTCCTCGGCGCGTGGCGAATCGACGAGGCATTTCACGACCTGTTGTTTCACCCCGCAATTGCGATTCCCGTTGGCCAGTTGCTCGACACGCCGCGCGTGCGGTTCTGGCACGACCAAGTGTTCTACAAACCGCCGCGCCACCCCGGCGTTGTTGCTTGGCACCAAGATTACTCGTATTGGACGCGTAGCGTGCCGGCGCGCCATCTGACCGTGTGGATAGGGCTCGACGATTCCACGCTGGCAAACGGGTGCATCCATTTTGTGCCGGGCAGCCACAAGTGGCCGCTGTTGCCCAAGCTGCAACTGCTGGATAACATGGAAGGCATCAAGGGCGTGCTGACGCCCGAACAGCTTGCACAGTTCAAACCCGAGCCGCTGGAGTTGAAGGCGGGCGAATGCTCCTTCCACGATTGCATGACCTTGCACGGGTCCTATGGCAACAGCTCGGATATCCCGCGACGCGGCGTGGTTCTCAATTACATGCATCCCGAAACACGCAGCGCCGACGGAAAGCATCCATTGTTGACGCACACACCGCTCATTCCCGAAGGGGCTGTCATCGAAGGCGACGACTTCCCAATTGTCTACGACGCAAATACGCAGTAAATTGACGGAGAAGCAGCAATGATTTCAGCGGAGCAACGGAAGGCGATATTCGAGCGAGGCAAATCGACGATTCACTGGCAAGGCGAGCCAAGGCTGGGAAGCACCTATGGCGAAGAGGAAGTTGAAGCGGCGGTTACTGCGATCCGTGACGCCTCGATTCCCAGTCGAGGATTTGGATTCAGCGGCTACCCCATCCCCGAGTTCGAGCAGGCCTTTGCCGAATACGTGGGGACCAAGCATGCCGTCGCGTTGAACAGCGCCGGGCCTGGCCTCGACCTGCTTATGAAGTATCTCGATTTGCAGCCGGGCGACGAGGTCATCGTGCCCGCAGTCAATTTCGTCGCGGAACCGCTCGCCGTGCTCGGGGCAGGTGGACAGATCGTGTGGGGCGAGATCGATCCCAAGACGTTGCAGCTTGACCCCAATGACGTAGAGAAGCGCATCACGCCCCGCACGCGCGCGATCTTTCCCGTGCACATGAACGGCCTCAGTGCGCCGATGGACGATTTCCTGGAGTTGGCCCAGCGGCACCCGCACGAGAAGCACGGGCCTTTGAAAGTGATTGGCGACGCGGCGCGGGCCTGTGGCGGCGGCTACAAAGGTGGAAAGATCGGGAAGAAAGGACTGGCCACCATCTTCTCCTTCCACACGATGAAAAATATGACGACGTTGGGCGAAGGTGGCATGGTGACTACCGACGACGACGACGTGGAAACCTTCTGCCGTTCGGCGCGGTTCTATGGAATGAAGACGGACATTTGGGGTTCGTCGTTTGTGATGACGACCGTGCAGGCTGCGGTGGGCCTGGTTCAACTTAAGAAGCTCGACGGGTTCATCAACGCGCGGCGGCGGCTGGCGCAGCGGCGTAACGAGCTGCTCGCGGACGTGCCGGAGCTGGCGCTGCCCTGCGAGCCCGCCGATTGCGAGCATTCTTACTACCTGTACACGTGCGTCGTGTGCGAGGAATGGCGCGGCGAGAAGCGCGACCAATTGATGCGCATGCTGGAAGAGGAATACGACGTGCTTTGCATCGTCGCGAATCCTCCCGCGTACAAGGCGCGCCGCGTGTTGCGCGAGCACACCCCGGGGCAATCGTTGCCGCTATCCGAATCGCTCGGCGAACGCTTGTTCTGTGTCCCCATTCACCCTGCGATGACCGACGAAGACAATGAGTTCATGGCGGCGGCAGTCATCGAGTGCGTGGAGCGGCTGCGGTAGCGGGCTACGGTAGGGGGCGAAAACCCTTCATCGGTATTTGCGTTCCATGCCCACGCGGTACTCCTCAAGCACGTCGATATTCTTGGGAAGTATCCCCGTAAACCGAATCACGTCAGGGTGTAGTTTCTCGCTCTGGGCAGTATCATGTACTTCTACCGTTACGCTGGCGCCGTCCGGCAGGACTATGGATTCGTCAAGGATGATGTGTCCATTCTTTATCAATCCACGATAAGTCATGATCGTGACCTTCGATTCACTTTACTCTTCCCATCATACCATACGGCTTGGCCAGCGAGGGGCGTCTTTCCCGTTGTCCAATGGCTGAGGAGTATCCACGATACGGCCTCTAGGTGAGGAGTAAGACTACTCCGATTGTAAGGGCGGCTGGAGCTAACAGAGCAGCCAGAATAACCCAGGAGAGTCCTCTTCCGAAGTTGAGAGTCACCCCGTAACCATACCGATATTCGACAAGAACGGCAGGGTTGTCGGGATTGAAGTAGAAGAGGCCCATCTTCCAGAACGACTGTTTCATATCCGGGACGTCGTCGGGGAGAAAACCTGTCCCGGCTTGCGGTTTCAGAAGGAAGTTGGCCAATCCACAGAGCAATCCCACCGAGACTAGAATCGCGGCGGGAGAAATCCAGCCCAGTTGCTGGACATTCTCAGCGTAGAGCGCTCCGCCCACGGCAAAATAGCAGCACAACATCGCGAGGAAATTTGCCGCACCCAACACAAACAGGCTGGCTCGAAATCTCACTATTTCGCTCATCCGCCGATGCAGGCGCTCAGCACGCTTAAGAGGCAGCAGCAATCCGACAGTAAGCGGGATAAGCAATGCCGTCACGGCAAACAAGCCCGTAAAGAGAGCGGCGTAAACCTGCAATGAGTCCTTCTCGACCCACGAATCGGCACTGAAACGGATATCGTAGTGAACGGGAACGGCATCCGGAATCTCGTCCCAGCGGAGTTGAAGGTAGTACGCGCTGCTTACCATGAGAAGAAACGGAAGCACGGAGAAGAATACGAACGCACATTTCTTGCCGGTCATCTCTTGCCTCGTTGTTGCATCGACGTGAGCATGTCCACTTCAATACTACGCCTTGGGAGCGTGGCCGTCAATTTGGAAGAATGAGCAGGGAATAGGACGGATCCGGCGGATCGGACGGACTAGGCCTGCGGGGCGAGGGATCGACAAAGATCCCCCTTGACCCGATCATTACTACATAGTTTACGCTTTGGATCGAGCGCTTGGGGTAGACGTCGCCTCAAGCGTTCGATTGCCCCGGCCGGGCAGACGAATCGCAGGAGGAAATGGATGAGGATTGGGCAATTGGCGCGCGCGTTTGGGCTGAGTCGAGGCACGCTGCTCCATTACGACGCCATCGGCTTGCTGAGGCCGTCGGACCGGAGCGACGCGGGCTACCGGGTCTACACCGACGCCGACACGGAACGGCTGCGGCGCATCTGCACGTATCGCGCCGCGGGTGTGCCGCTGGCGGACATCCGGAGCGTGTTGGACGCCGCCGAACCGGAAGGCTATCGGCGGGTCTTGAGCCTGCGGCTGGCCCAACTCGGCGAAGAGATTGCCCATCTGCAACGACAGCAGCGCCTAATCGTGCGGCTGCTCACGCCGCCCGAGGCGCATGAGGAACAACCGATGTTGAACAAGGAACAGTGGGTGGCGTTGATGCGCGCCACCGGATTGACGGACGACGACATGCAACGGTGGCACAAGGAATTCGAGAAGATGTCGGGCGCGGCCCATGAAGAATTCCTGGTATCGCTGGGGATTGGCTCCAAGGAGATCGCGGAAATCCGGGAGTGGTCCGGCAAGTAGCAGAAGCCCTGAAGCAGGCTTCGCCCCGGGACGCCTTGTCCCGGGGCGCGCTATCGTAAAACGCATCACCAACGCAGACTATTGCGGAGTCAACGTGTCACCCGGTTTGCTTGCGGGCAACTTGGGCAAGATCACCGTGTATACACCGTCTTTGTACGAGGACTTCATTCCTGATTCGTCAACCAATTCGGGCAGGGGCATCGATCGCCGAAACTGACCGGAGACGCGCTCTTGTCGCAGTACATGCCCATCCTTCTGCTGGGAAACCGTCTGGTCGCGCTTCCCCGTTACGGTCAAGGTCTGGTCTTTAATCTCGACTTGGATGTCCGACTGGTCGGCCCCTGGCATGTCGATTTTGATGACGTATTTGTCGCCCTCGTCGGTCATGTCGATGTTGGGACTGGAAACGATGGTCGATGGCTGAGCCAGGTTGCCGAAGCGCGGGCTGTCCTTGAACCGCCCCATGGACTGATTGAAAAGTTGGTCCATCTGTTGGCGCATCTGTGCCATTTCCTGGAACGGGTCCCAGTTTCCGGGGTCGAATCCGGAACCGAAGGGGTCGGCAAACGCGCCGATACCCGGCTGTGTCGCATCGGGTTTGCCAGCAGACTCCTTGTTGGGAGTGGGGATTACGGTCCAATCTTCGTCATCGGACTTGGCCGAGGCGACGACTTTGGAGAGCTTGTCGTGCATGTACCACATGGCCGCGCCTTGCACGCACACGGCAACGACCAGCGCGCCCAAAATACCCGCGAGGAGCTTCGAGCGGCGCTTTCCGGGTTGTTCAACCTGAATTTCGCTCATGGCAGGTTTCCTCCTAGCATGAAGACCGTGCTCGGACTGCGACAGTTACGTGTGCGCAATCCACAACACCTGGGCACTAGCAACAGGTTTGCCAAGATCGCCCCGAGGGCATCGCGCGACTTCTAAATCATTGAACTAGAATCTGTTATGAAGAGCGAGGGGCGGTGCCGTGAGCCGCTTCGCGGAGATGGGGGAGGTCCGAAATCGGGAAGTAAGAGCGCCCCGTGCCCGAATTGGGGAATTGCTTTCAACTACTCCGCGTTGTCGGGGTAGATTTCGGCGTACAGACGGGGGTAGTCCTGGACGGCCCACTCGCCGAACGGTTTCTTTCCGTCGTAGAGATCCAAGAGTCCGCCGATGGGCGCGTCGTCGAAGAAGAGACCAAACTGCTTTCGGGCTTCCGTGGTCGACGCCCCTTGCATGAGCAGGTAGACTGCGGACGCGACCCCGCTTCGGTGCGTGCCTCCTTGGCAATGGACAAGGATGGGCTTTTCC
>JBAZRU010000403.1:0-6762 GCA_041662805.1 Candidatus Hydrogenedentales bacterium
ATTTCTATTGGCATTGGCGGTACACGGCAGACCACGCTTTCCTGGAACAGCGCGCCTATCCGTATCTCTTCGATTGCGCGGTGTTTCTCGAAGCCGTCACCAACGAACGCGACGCTGACGGAAAGCGCACGTTGCCGCTCTCGTCGTCTCCCGAGTTCAACGACAACAAGCCGGACGCATGGTTCCCGTCTATCACCAACAACGATGCCGCCCTCATCCGGTGGTTGTTCGGCGCGGCTGCGCGTATGGCGGACGAACTCGGCAAGACGGATGACGCCCAGCGGTGGCGCAAGGCGTTGTCGGAGATGCCCGAACTCAGCGTTGCCGAGAACGGCGCGCTTATGGTTGCCAAAGACTACCCCTACCCGGCCTCCCACCGGCACTTCTCGCATCTCATGGGCATCTTCCCCTTGGGTATTGTCGATGTCTCCAACGGGGAAACGGACCAACGCATCATCCGCGCATCGCTGGAGGAACTCGCCCGGTTTGGTTCGGATTGGTGGGTCGGCTTCAGCTTCGCGTGGCATGCGTGCCTCGCGGCCCGCGCCAAAGACGGCGCCACCGCCGAAAAGGCGCTCGACACCTTTGCGGAAGCCTTCGTGTTGCGCAACGGCTTCAACGCCAACGGCGACCAGACCGGCAAAGGCTACAGCAAATTCACGTACCGCCCGTTCACGCTCGAAGCCAACTTCGCCGCCGCCGCCGGACTCCAAGAGATGCTCCTCCAAAGCCACACCGGCGTGGTGGAAGTCTTCCCGGCCATTCCGCCCTCGTGGATCGACGTCACCTTCCACAACCTTCGCGCCGAAGGGGCCTTCCTGATTTCGGCGGAACGAACCGGCGGCGAGATTACCTCCGTAAAGGCAACCGCCGAGCGCGACGGCACGCTCCGCATCCGAGCGCCCAAGACCGGGGGAGTGAAAGAGATTGCCCTGCGCGCGGGGCAGTCGGTGGACGTGGTTCCGTGAACTCCAAAGAGGAGTTCGGGGGAATTAAGGACTCACGTGCGTTCCGCGTCCACGAACAGGACACGGGAAGCGGGGTCTAATACACGCGAGGCGAAGGCGCGTCTATCCCCGTGCCCATTCCGGCCCAATGTGCATGACAGAATGGGCATAGCCATTGTTGGTCAGCAGAGGAGATAGCGAAGAATGAAGAAGCGAAGCCATATGCTTAGGGCCGGTCTGTTTGGGGCTGCCGCCGCCCTCTTGCTCGTGTCTCAGAACCTCTCGCCGTTTGGCCCCAAGGCCAAAGGCGCGGAAGAACCTTCATCTCCGCTTAAGATGTCAATTACATCACTCGACGCCAAGCAAACGGGTGTATTTCGCGTTGACCTGGAGAATATAGGCAACAAAGACCTCGTACTGAACCTGGGCATGATGCTTGGGAACGGCTCGATTCTGATACCGGATGCAATTAGCCTGATTCTGGTTGACTCCAAAGGAGAGTCAAAAGAGCTGTTGTTCTCGGACCCATTCATAGCGGGCAGGATAGATGACTACATCGTGCCGCTGCGCGCAGGCTCGGCATACAGTCTCCGTTTGAGTTTGGAGGATTATTCGTGCGCCAAAACGAACGAGTCGAAGATCTCCCTGCAAGCGGGAGAATACCGCATTCATGCCGTTCTGACCGCCAGAGGGGCACAGACGGTCAATTCCGACATGGAGGGGATGAAGGTTATGAATTTCTGGAAGGGGACCGTTTCCTCCGCCCCGATCACCGTAACGGTCGCGAAGTGAGTCTGAAGGACTTGCGGCTTTGAGGCCGAATCGGAACGGACGCCCCTGCGGCAAGGCCGCAACCCGTACCGGGTTGACGAAAGGATTGGTTTGGTGACCCCAGGTAGGCTGGCTTCGTCTATGGACTCCGCCAGCCAACCTGGGGCTAAGGAGGCGTAACGCCTTCGGCGTAAAGAAGCAAGCCTGCGGTTACAAGCAAGCGTAGTCCTTGGAAGGAGACTTAACGCCTTCGGCGTAGAGAAGCAGGCTGCGGGGCGGTTTGGAGTGTCCACCGATAAGGCATGCAGGCGCCAAGAATCGGTTGAAGAGCCGCCAGGATGGCGGCGGTACAAAATCGAGAAAGAAGCAAGGCTGCGCGCGGCATGGCATTGCCGTGCGCAGCCTTGTTTCCGGTTTCTTGAAGCGCGCTATTCCATGGTTTTGCTTAGCGCGCTAGTCCATGGTTGTGCCGAGCATCTCCTGAAGCGCTTTGGTTGTGCGCCCGAAGACGGTCTCGGGATCGCCGTCGGCGGAGATGGTGCAGAGCAGGACTTTGCCTTCGTAGTATGCGGCCAGGGGCGCAGTGCTTTCGGCATAGGCCTGCAACCGCGTGCGGATGGATTCGGGCTGGTCGTCGTCGCGTTGATAGAGCTCGCCGCCGCATTTGTCGCAGATGCCGGCCACCTTCGGGGGTTTGCCTTCGAGGTGGAAGGTGGTCTTGCAGGCGCGGCAGGTGCGCCGGCCGCTGAGGCGCTTCACAACGTCGTCGATGGGCAGCGTGTAGTTCAGCACGGCGTCCAGTTTCACGTCCAGATCGTCGAGCATGGCCCCGAGGGCTTCGGCTTGATGGACCGTGCGCGGGAACCCGTCGAGCAGAAAACCGAACCGGCACGACAGACAATGGCTGCGTTCATGGACCATGTCGATGACCGTGTCGTCGGACACCAAGCGGCCGGCCTTCATGCTGTCCATGGCTTCTTTCAATGCGGCGCTCAGGGAATCGGCTCCGTCGCACGAGGCTGCGCGGAAGACGTCGCCGGTGGACAATTGGCATGCGTGCAGCCGGTCACTGATAAGTTCGGCTTGGGTCCCTTTGCCTACGCCTGGGGCTCCAAGCAGAACCATCCGGTACGGGCGCTGCGGGGCGATGTCGGTGCGCGCGCACACGGACCCGCTGGCCTTCAGCCAGGCTGCTCTATCTCCGGTACTCATTGATCGTTTTCTCCTATTTCGTTATACAGCGACTTTGGGCCGACGGTGTCACGCGGAATCCGATTTCGCGTTGACCAAGGCCGGATCATCCCAGAGGTGCGCTTTCGTTTCGGAAACTATTACGTGCGACAGCAGCAACAGTGAAATCAGATTTGGAATAGCCATGCATGCGTTGGCCACGTCGGAGAAATCCCAAACCGCTTGTAGTTTCACGGTCGAACCGACTATGACGAATACAACCCACAGCAGACGATACGGTAGGACCGCTTTCGTGCCAACCAGGTATTCGCAGGCCTTCTCGCCGTAGTACGACCATCCGAGGATGGTCGAGAACACAAAGGTCAACAGGCCAAACGTCAAGATGATTGGACCAAAGGCGTGGATGTGGCTGAATGCCGACTGCGTCAATGCGGTGCCCTTGAGTCCGGACTGCCAGTCGCCGGAATTCACGACAACCAGCCCGGTCATGAGGCACACGACGACGGTGTCCCAGAAGGTGCCGGTGGAGGATACGAGGGCTTGCCGCACGGGATTGTGCGTCTGTGCCGCGGCGGCGACGATAGGCGCGCTGCCAAGACCCGACTCGTTGGAGAATAACCCGCGCGCGACGCCGTACCGCATGGCCGCCATTACCCCGGCTCCGGCAAAACCACCCGCCGCGGCGTGACCGTTGAAGGCGCTCTTGAGAATAAGGACTACGGTGTCGGGCAACGTCGAGGCATGCATGATAAGCAGTATGGCGCAGCCGATGACGTAACCGATGGCCATGACCGGGACAAGGAATGCGCAGAATCGGGCAATGGACCGGATACCGCCGAGAATCACCAGGGCTGTTAAGGCCGCCATGGCGAGTCCGGTAATCCACGTCGGCACGCCGAGACTGTTGCGGACCATGTCGGCGACGGAGTTGGCCTGGGTCATGTTGCCGATGCCGAAGGAGGCGATGACGGTGAAGACGGCGAAAACCACGCCGAGCCACTTCATGCCGAGCCCGCGCTCGAGGGCGTACATAGGGCCGCCCGCCATTTCGCCCCTGGCATTCTTGACGCGGTACTTCACGGCAAGGACGGCTTCGCCGTATTTCGTGGCGATGCCGAACACGCCGGTAAGCCACATCCACAGGACGGCGCCCGGGCCCCCCAGGGAGACGGCGGTGGCGACGCCGACGATGTTGCCGGTACCGATGGTCGCGGCGAGGGCGGTCATCAGCGCCCCGAAATGGCTGATATCGCCGGCTGCGTCGGGTGTGCGTTCGAAGGAGAGTTTAATGGCTTTGAAGATGTAGCGCTGGATGAACCGCAAGCGAAATGTCAGATAGAGGTGCGTGCCGCACAATAGGATCAGCATGGGCGGGCCCCAAGCTACCCCACTGAGCCACCCGAAAAACGCCTCGACTCTTTCCATGAAAGCCCCCTTGTTGGTGGCGGTATCGATCCCCAACCACGGACCGTCGCCGGAGGGTACAAGCATAGGGATTTTAAGGGCGGGCTGCAAGTGGCAGGAATATGGGGGCGTGGTGGCTCCGGGCGCATGGACAAATCACTACAAAATATGCGAGTGCGCTTCCGGAAAACCCCAAATTGTGGATGCTTATCAATTGACAACCTCTATATATTGTGGTATCTTGCACCCTAGGCAAACGGACCCCCTACCGGTTGGATGGTCCGGTGAAGTCAGGGGCCGTTTCGAGTTATCTCAAGCATTTTCAGCACGTTAGCATACTCACGAGCAGGGGACCGGGAATATGAACGAAGACACCGTCCTCGAATTGGGCCGTAATGCCATGTACATCACACTACTGGTGTCGGCCCCAATGCTGCTTTCCGGGATGGTGATTGGACTCATCATCAGTGTCTTTCAGTCCGTCACGCAGATCCAGGAAATCACGCTCACGTTCGTGCCGAAGATCGTGGTTGTGATGGCTGCGTTCATCATTTTCATGCCGTGGATGCTGGGGATGCTTTTGCAGTATGTGGAACCGCTTTTTGGGGGATTTGTCGCCATTGTGAGGTGAGGTTTCGCGGTCTGGCTCAGGGGATCGGGCCGCTGGAATCGGGATGACACGGACGCATGGTGTTCGAGGTTGAGGTATTCAAAGTCTTCTTGCTGGTCATGGTGCGCTTTAGCGGGCTCATCTTGACCGCGCCGATCATTGGCTCGCGCAACTTTCCCGCAATAGCGAAGGTCGGACTTGTGGGATTGACCGCGATGCTCATTACGCCCGTCCTTCCCCAACTCGACACCCCGATTCCCGATGACTTCATGGGGTTTGCGATTTTTGGCATGGGAGAGTTGCTCATTGGATTGATGATGGGGTTCGTGATGACCTTGACGTTCGCCGCGATCCAGGTCGCAGGGCAGATGATCGACATGCTCAGCGGCTTCGCGCTGATAAACGTTTTCAACCCTGCGCTTGAAACGCAGGTCCCCGTGTTCGGCTTCTTCTTGTTTCTGCTGTCGGCGCTGTATCTGCTGGTCACAGACGGGCACCACCTGATGATTCAAGCGCTTGCGGCTTCGTTCGAAACGATTCCTCTCGGAGGGTTCCACGCGAACCCCGCCTTGTTGCGCGAAGTGAGCACGTGGGGAAGCGCCCTGTTTTACGACGGGATCATGATAGCGGCTCCGGTGGTTGGCGCGTTGCTGCTGGCTTATGTGACCATGGGCCTTCTCAGCCGCCTCATCCCGCAGATCCATTTGTTTGTCGTGGGCTTTCCGGTGACGATCGCGATGGCGCTGCTCCTCGTGGCCATCTCGTTGTCATCGTTTATCCATTTGTTCGACGGCATGCTCGACCAGATGTTTCGCAACGTCGATACCGTCCTAAGAGGCATGGCATAGCGGATCATGGCAGAAGATACTGGCGGCGAAAAATCACTTCCCGCGTCGCAACACAAGATCTCGAAGGCGCGCGAGGAAGGCAACGTGGCGAAGAGCCAAGACCTCAACGCATCCTGGTCGTTGATGGTCGCGCTTGCCGTGCTGTGGTACATGGGCCCCGGCATATTCGAGTCCATGGTGGAAAGCACGCGTTACTTCTTCGGCAATTTCTCCCATTTCGCGCCGACCGTGGACTCCTTCATTACGCTTGCCATGGCGACCGTTATCCGGCTGGCGTGGTTGCTGCTTCCGTTTTGCCTGCTCATGCTCGTTGCGGGGACGGCGATGAACGTAATGCAGATCGGGTTCATCTATTCGCCGAAGGCGCTTGCCCCAAAGTTCAACCGCCTGAATCCGATCAGCGGTTTCAAGAAATTCGCGTCGCCTCGCACCGCGGTGGAATTGGTGAAGTCGATTCTGAAGCTCATCCTTGTCGTCTCCATCGTGTACTACGCCATGCGCAACCGGCTCGACGAGATCTATGCCGTGGCCTACTTGACGCCCATTGGCGCCGCGGCCGGGATCGCGAATCTCGTCGCGTCGATCTGGTTTCGCGCAACGCTGGCCATGTTGATATTGGGACTGCTCGACTTCGGGTACCAGTACTGGCAGCATCGCCAAGACTTGCGGATGACGCCGCAGGAAGCCAAGGAAGAGGCGCGCAGTATGGAGGGGGACCCGCGGATCAAGCAGCGCATTCGGCACATTCAGCGCCAGATGGCCATGAAGCGCATGATGGCCGAAGTGCCGACCGCCGACGTGATCATCACGAACCCGGTGCGATTCGCGGTTGCCTTGCGCTACGACATGGAGACGATGGCCGCGCCCGTGGTGATCGCCAAAGGCGCGCGCTTGCTTGCTCAGCGCATCCGCCAGATCGCCGAGGAAAACGATGTGCCTATCGTGGAAAAGCCCGAGCTTGCCCGCGCGCTGTTCAAGAACATCGAAGTGG
>JBAZRU010000404.1:0-6745 GCA_041662805.1 Candidatus Hydrogenedentales bacterium
ATGATGAAGACGCCCATGTCGTGCTTGCTGGCTGCTTGTACCGCGGGCCAATTGTCCTGGAACACAAAGTAGTAATGAAGGTTTACGTAATCGAAGACGCCCAATTCGATGGTCTTGAGGGTGGTGTCGCATGGGGCATGCGTCGAGAATCCGAGATTTCGGATGCGGCCTTCCTTCTTCCAGCGCAGAGCAGTATCCAGACAGATCTTTGTGTGTTCAAGGACTTCTTCGTTGTTGATGCCGTGAAATGCAAACAAGTCGACATGATCGAGTTGAAGCAGGCTCATGGAATAGTCGAAAACGTCGGCAAACTCCTTTGGATCGGCAGTCGGGCCGACCTTGGTTTGCACGATGATGCGTTCGCGCGGGAGTTTGGGAAGAATCTTGCCGAGTTGCGCTTCGCTCGTGCCGTAACCGCGGGCCGTTTCAAAGTGGTTAATACCTAACTCGAAGGCGCGGCGGATCGTGGCCTCGAGGTTTCTCTGGCTCTCCTCCCCCACTTCGTCATTGCTGTTCCACGATTGCTGGAAGCGCATGCCTCCGCAACTAATCACAGGAATCTGGAGTTCCGTCTTTCCGAAGCGGCGATACTTCATCTTGCTCATTCCTCAACTACTTCTTTTCGGCAACGGGTGCGTCGCAAACCACCTTGTTCTTGCCCGAGGCTGTCCATTCGGCCATAGAGCCATCATACATGGAAACGTTATCGTTGCCGAGCATGCGCAGCACGAAGTATCCCGTGCTGGCCGCGCGGCCGGAATTGCAGTATGTGATGGTGGGCGTCTTGATATCGACCTTTTGAGACTTGGCCAGTTCCTCAATGGCGGCGGCGTCTTTGAGTGTCATGTCCGTTCCCGCGACCATCTCTTCCGAAGACAAGTTCTTCGCGGTGGGGATATGGCCTGGGGCCTTGACGATGTCGGCCTTCTTCGTGCCGTGGAAGTAATCGGCTCCGCGCCAGTCGACGAGCTTCTTGTCGCCCGACTGTATGGCGCGGTCGATGTCGTCCATCGACGCGAGCAGTTCTTCGCGCGGCTTTAATTCTGGAATGACGACGGCCTTTACCTTCGACGGCCCTTGCTCGGTGGGCTTTGCTTCCGCTTTCCATTTGGCGAAGCCGCCGTCCAACGCGGAGACGCGCTCATAGCCGAGGTACTCGAGAACGAAGAACATTCGGGCAGCGTCCTTGAAGTCGTCGGGCTTCTCCATGCCCGCGCAGGCGACGATGTGTTTCGAGGGATCGATTCCCGCGGAGGCGAGCAGGGCATGCAGTTGTTCTACGGGCTTCAGCAGGCCGGCGACTCCATCGCGCGATTCCGATAGCGAGGCAACATCGAGATTTGCGGAGCCTGGGATATGCCCAGCAGTAAATGCGTCCGCGGAACGGACGTCGACGACGAGGGCATCTTTGAGGCCGGCGAGTTGGTCTGTTCCCACGAGAAGGTCGTTGCCTTGGAGTGCGGCTATGGCAAGGCAGAGAATAAGGGATGGCATCTTCAGTTCTCCGATACGTGTGAATTGCACTTGCAGTAACGTTGACTATTCTACACCCGTTGCGACCGAGTTAACACCCGTTCGCGCGCCCATAATCCTGGGGGCATCGCGTGAAGAGGGAATCCCGTACGCCCGCGGACTATGCCTGCTTCGCAGGGTGAGGTATGGGAAGGCCTTGCACCAACTCAAGCAGGTCGCCTGAGTGGAATGGTTTTAGCATATAGCCGTCGGCTCCCCGATCCTGTGGGCGCGGATAGGTCTCCGTGTCCAACGGTTTCGCGGTGACCATGAAGACTTTGATGCCTTCGAGTTGCGGGTTGGCGCGGATGCGCTTGCAGGTTTCCCAGCCGTCCATTCCGGGCATGGCGATATCGAGGAGGACAAGGGCGAATTCGCCGCTGTCGACAATATGGACGGCTTCCTCGCCCGAACGGCAGCACACGACTTCGTAGCCCTCTGCTTCGAGGCATCGGCTGATAAAAACGAGAACCTCTGGGTCATCGTCCACGCAGAGGATCTTTCGACCGATGCGATGCGGGTGCGGGCTATTCTCGCTGAGGGCATGGTGAATGCCGCTCAGGAGAGTGCTCTTGCGCAGACTCCTTTTTAAGCGGCACGCCACAAGCGGCTTGTAGCGCGCGTAGAGCTCGTCATCGTTGGTAATAAGGATCAGAGGGCGGTCCGAACAGCACTGTTCCGCAAGGAGTGTGTCGAGCAACACGGCCCCATTCCCGCTGGTATCGACATCCACCAGTACGCAATCTGGGCTGTGTTTTTGGGCCAGGGCAATTGCGTGCGTCGGGGTTCCAGCATGCACGACGTCCATACCCTCGGAGAGGAGCATGTTCCGAACTTGGGTCGCGAGGGCGCGATCCAGGGTCACGACTTCCACGAGCAGGCGAGTCTCGGTGGGCAGGCTTTCGTCTTCAGCCGCACCTTCCTTCTTCGGGCGAAGCAAGGGCATCGAGAAGCGGAAGATGGTCCCCTTCCCCACTTCGCTGGTGACGGTAATTCTGCTGCCGTGCAGGCGAGCGATGTCTTGTGCGATGGAGAGGCCGATTCCCGTGCCACCGTATTTGCGCGTCGAGCTGGCGTCGTATTGGTAGAAGCGCGTGAAGACCTTGTCCAATGCTTCTTGAGGAATGCCGATACCGGTGTCGGATACTTGGACATCCACGGCGGTCTCGCCGGGAATCATTGAGATGGTGACTTGCCCACCTTGATGATTGAACTTGACGGCGTTGGAAAGGAGGTTATTGAAGATCTGGCCTATCTTTCCCTTTTCGCCTTCCACGAGAACCGGGGTGTCGGGGGCCAGGAGTTCGAGTTTGATGTCGCGACCGTCGGCTACGGGCTGAATAATCTGAAGGCTTGAGCGCGCGCAATCGACGAGGTCGAAGGTATCAAAGACCAAAGTTTCCTTGCCGCGGTGAAGGCGCGAGAAGTCCAACAGGTTTTCGATCAATGTGACGAGCTTCTCGATGTTCCGGAGGCTAATCCCAAGATATTCGCGCTGGGTGTCGTTGATGTCGCCGGCCTTCCCGTTCAGGATCATGTCGGTATAGCCCATTACGCTGACAAGCGGCGTGCGGAGTTCGTGCGACACGTTCGACAGCAGGTTCGTCTTCATTTCGTCGAGCGTCTTCATTTCTTCATTGGCGAGGTACAGTTTCTCGCGGGCGCGCGTGACTTCTTCGAGGGAGACCTGAAGGTTCTCGAGGAGTTGGGCATTGCGAATCGCGACGGCTACGTGCGGGGCCATCTGTTCGAGGACTTCCACGTCGTGGTGGGAGAACGCATTGGTGCGGTTTGCGCCGAGGTTCAGCGTGCCGATGATACGCCCGGTGGCGTACAAGGGGACGGCAAGACAACTGTGCGTTGACTCGGGATACTGGCCGGAGAACTGCGAATTCGGAGCGGTGAGGTCGTCCACGACGAGGCATTCCTGGCGATGCGCGACCCAGGCCGAGCAATAACGTTCGTCTTCGACGGGGTACTCTCGCGAAGGTGTAGCGTCTTGGATGGGCCAGAGCCGCTGCGCGGCGAAGGATTCGCTCTTTTCGTCAAGCAGGGCCAATTCGGCGTAATCGAAATCGACGAGTTTCTTCACTTCGACGACAAGGCTTTCGTAGAGGCGTCCGGCTTCCAAACTGGAATTGATCACGTTTGCGATTTGGTTGATGGCGCTCAGGCGTTCCGCGCGGTCCTGGGCTTCGCGCTCAAGGCGAACGCTCTTGGTGATGTCGCGGAAGATGCCTTCCAGGCCGACTTCGCCGCCTTCGTCGTCGTGAACCAGGTTGCCCGACAGTTCCACGCAGATGGAGCGGCCGTCGCTGCGCCGCATCCACACGCGCGTGCGTTCGACGAAGCCGCGCCGTTGAAGCTGTTCGGCGAAGGTGATGAAGTCGCCTTCGTCGATGAAGAGGGAGTTGACGTTTCCGCCGATGACGTCGGAGAGCGCGGGATAGCCGAAGATTTCAAGGCCCGCTGGATTCAGAAATGCGATCACGCCTTGAGAGTCGGTCTGCACGATACCGTCTCGCATGGAGGTGACGAGTCCGCGGTATCGCTCTTCGGATTCTTCAAGTCTTCGGATGTTTCCTTTAAGGGCAAGGGCCATCTTGTTAAAGGAACTCGCAAGCTCTTCGATTTCGTCGCCGGTGCCGATCTTCAGTTTGAGTTCGAGGTCGCCCTGTCCAATGATCTGAGCGCCTTCGTTTAGAAGGAGGACAGGGCGCACGATGTTGTTGTGGACGTTCCGGTAGGCGTTGAGCCCAAGGAACGCGATGAACAACAAGCAGCCGCCTATTGCAAGCACCGCCCAGAGATAGATGGTGGAATACACGATGGATGCCGGGCGACTGACGATCACGTAGACCGGCCAACTGTCGAACAGGCGGTCATAGGCGACGAAGGAGCGCACGAGCTTGCCATCGGCGGCGTAGTCGAAGGCGCGAATGGAGTCCGAGCTTGGTTGCTTTGGATCAAGCAGGATCGAGGCAAGCCGGGCGTCGAGGGGGTCGGTTACGAGAACGGGACTCTCGAGGTCGGCTTTCGCGTCAAGACGGGCCGAGGTCATTGCACCCTTGCCCTCTTCGTATGC
The DNA here is from genome assembly GCA_041662805.1 of Candidatus Hydrogenedentales bacterium. Lineage (GTDB taxonomy): Bacteria > Hydrogenedentota > Hydrogenedentia > Hydrogenedentales > SLHB01 > JAIBAQ01. The sequence continues at coordinate 4,598 of JBAZRU010000404.1, forward strand.
GAGGTGGAAGACGTCGGTCTTCGAAGGTTCGCGTCCCCGTTCGGGGTCGTACCCAAATGCGTACTTGAGCATGACGTCGATGTCGAAGACGATGGAGACAAACCCGATGGTCTCCCTGTACTCGAGTGAGCGAATGGGGGCCACGGCTTTGACGACATAGCTCTTCTTGCCTGTGAGACGGTCCAATCCCACGTACGCGGGCTTGGTAATACCTTGGGAAACCCACTGCAATCCTGTGGACAGGTCCGGCATGACGGAAGAATCCGTGCTGGCGACCAAGTTTCCCTTCGCATCATACAGGTGAAATACGGGGGACATGCGGTCGGGTGTATCGCCACCTGCATGTCCCTTGAGCAATTGAGTGATGTCTTCGAGGACGACGGGGGATTCAAGCACCGTGGGGCGGCCCTGGGCATCGGGGGTTAACGCGGCAACGATACGCGGGTTCTCCGCGAGCATGCGGATCGGCTCAAGGCGGTCGTTGGCGCTGATGCGGAGTCCGCTGGCGGTGCGCTGTGCGGCGGTCAACAGGGCTTGGCGCACGGCACTCCCCTGCCCTTCGCGCGCGATGTACAAGCCGACAATCAACGCGACGATCAAAGGAAGTATGCTGACGGACAGAATCGAGGTCAGGATCTTCCGCTCGATTCCTCGTCGGGGAGTCCTGCCCTGCATGTGCTCCTCGATATGCGGCGGTCTATTCGACTACTCGGCCGCGGCCAATTAGTTCGCGAACTTTGTCCAGGAGTTGATCCACCTTGAACGGTTTGGCCAAATATTCATCGGCTCCACAGGCGAATATTCTCTCAATATCCTGCTCTTTCGACAAGCAGGTGACGGCCATGATGGGCGTACTACGCGTAAGTTCGTTGTCGCGCAGGGCCTTGGTTACTTCGAAGCCATTGATCTCAGGCATAAGAAAATCGAGCAAGATGAGATCGGGCGACAGCTGAGCCGCCTTGAGACCTACTTCCGTCGCATTGCTCACTTTGATTAACTCAAAGCCTTCATCGGTGAGTATTTTCTCCATCAGAGACAGGGCGTCCGGATCGTCGTCGACGATCATGACGCGCTTCTTTGCGGAGCCTTTGTCTCGGGGGAACATGTCGTACTGTTCCCGAAAGACATCGAGATCTTCTTCCAGAATGCGATAGTGTCCACCGGGCGTGCGAGACGCCTTTATCAAGCCCTGCTTTATCCAGTTCTTGATACTATGATGTGTGACGTGGCAGATCTTGGCCGCCTCGAACGTTGTGTACGCTTTCTGCTCGCGATCACTCACAGTGCCGTTACCTCCCCGGTTTGGCTCACGACAGATTTCGCCGCCACTGCCGAATTCGCAGTATAAGCACCTTATTGGAAAATTATAACCGCCGAAATCCCAAATCGTCAAGTTTTACACTTTGTCGATTTTACCCCGAGATATTTGGGGTTTTAGCCCGCGATGGAAAGTGCGCGGAGAACGGTCTCGGCCTCTTCGTACGAAAGTCCAGTGGAAAGCAGCTCAATTTGCCAGGGATAGAGCGACCCTGCGATGCGGAAAATCACCACCCAGACCGAGACAGATATCAACGTAAGCCCCATCTGGACGCCGAGGTATCGCCGGAACAGGGACAAGTAAGCCTGCTTATACTTTCGACGGGCGTCAGGCATGAGAGAATCGGCATCCGAGTTGGAGATCCTCTGCCCTGCCAGTAACCGGGGACCGGGAAGGGCGAGAACCGGATAGGCAATTGAAAATGCCAGGGTGCTCAGGCAACAAGCCCACCATGCGTAGACGATGGAATGCTGCCAAATGGAGCTGGCCACCAGGACGTCATGAGTGGCAGCCGTCAGGAGGAGGAGTAGCAGGGAGACGACGGCCCACACGAGAAATGCGATGTGCGCTGCGCGCGTGTGCGGGACGTTGTGATGCGTGCTGTTCACGCCAAAGGCTTTGCAGAGGACATAAGCCGCGAGGTATGTCCCGAGAAAGGCGGACATAGCGGAAGCAATGAGACGGAGAGGGGGCGTGAACGCGCACCGGTCGATGTCGATCGTCGCCACGCGGGAATTCTCGAATTGGGTTAGCTCACTCATCGCGCGATCGATATCGACGCGGGCTTTGATCATCGTTTCGTCGGGGATGCCGCGCTTCTCCACGGGGGT
>JBAZRU010000405.1:0-6742 GCA_041662805.1 Candidatus Hydrogenedentales bacterium
CGATCGAGATGGCCGTCGCCTACAGCGATGGCGGCGCGGACGAGCTTGTGTTCTACGACATCACGGCCTCGGCGGAACGCCGGCCGATCGACATCGAGATGGTGCGCGAAATTGGCAAAGTCGTCCACATCCCGTTCGCGGTGGGCGGAGGCGTCGAAAACCTCGACGACATGTACCGCGTCTTGTTGGCCGGCGCGGAAAAGGTGTCGGTGAATTCGCTGGCGGTGCGCAACCCTGGAATTATTGCCGAGGGCGCGCGCATCTTCGGTTCGCAGTGCATCGTGCTGGGCATGGACCCCGTCAAGGCGGACGACCCCGAGAAATTCCCCAGCGGCTACGAGATTACGGTTCGCGGGTTTCGCGAGCGCACCGGCATGGATGCGCTGGTGTGGGCGAAGCGCGCACAGGATCTCGGCGTCGGCGAGATCGTCGTAAACAGTGTTGACGCCGACGGCATGCGCACCGGATTCGAATTGACGTTGACCGGGCTCATCGCCACCAGCGTTGGAATTCCCGTCGTGGCATCCGGGGGCGCGGGCACGCCCCAGCATCTGATCGACGTATTCCAGATTGCGCAAGCGGATGCAGCCATTGTCGCGAGCATGGTGCATCTGGGCGACTACACCGTTGCCCAGATTAAAGAGGAGCTGGACCGCGCGGGAATTCCCGTGCGCAAGAAGTGGTGAGGCGCTACACCGGAGGGGGCCGTATTGATTCTCACCGTTACACCAAATCCGTGCGTTGACAAGACCGTCTATGTGGACGACCTGAAGGTGGGAACCTTCATGCGCGCGTCGCGCTGCACGTGCATCGCCGGAGGCAAAGGGACCAACGTATCGCGCGGAATTGCCGCGCTGGGCCGGTCCACCCGGGCCATGGTGATTGTCGGCGGACACACCGGCGCGCATGTCGTCGAGATGATCGAAAAACAGGATTGCATCGAATGCATCCCCGCGTGGGTGGCGTGGCAAACACGAACCATCACCACGGTGTTGGAACAGACCGTGCATCGCCAAACGGCGTTCTTCGAACCGGGCTCGCGCATTACGGATGAAGAGGCGCAAGGCATTGTCAACACGTTTCGCCACGCTGTAAAAGGCGCGAAGCTCGTGACGTTCAGCGGTACCGTACCCGACCCGAGCATCAACTGGTTGTATCGCGAGTTGATTCCAATCGCCAAGGAGTCGCAGGCGGTTGCGCTGCTGGACTCCCATGGCCCCGAGTTCGCCATGGGCCTTGAGGCTGTGCCGTTTATGGTGAAGCCGAATATCGCCGAAACGGAAGAACTGCTCGGCTTTTCCCTTGATACAATGGATGCGAAGTGGCGCGCGGTGGACGAGTTTCACCGGCGCGGCGTGGAACTTGTTGTGTTGTCGCTGGGCAAGTCCGGAGCATTGGTGTCGCAAGGCGCCGAACGCTTTCAGGTCGTGCCTCCCGAGGTGCGCGAGGTGAACCCCGTCGGCAGCGGCGATGCCCTGTTGTCGGCGTTCGCCATTGGACTCATCGAAGGAATGCCCCTGAAAATGATGGCCATGCTGGGCTGCGCGGCGGGTACGGCCAACGCGATGTCGTGGGATATTGGCCATTTCAAACGCGAAGAAGTGGAAGCCCTCCTGTCGCGCATCGAAATTCGCTCTATCGCGGAATAGACCGCGATCGGTAATCCTTTAATTCGATTTCCAGCGCCCACACATGCTTGGGCGCTCTTCCTATTCGTGCTGCATCCTTTTCGGTGACGATCAACATGGCGTCGGAGGGAATCGTATCCAAGGGCAGCGGGCCGTGGTCGCGAGTCGTGAAGAGAAGAGAGGGAATGGCCCCGAGACCTTTGAGCGTTTGCAGGAACGACTCGGGGTTACCGATAGCGCAGGCGGCCATGATCGGCTCTTCTTTCAGTCTCTCCAGTGTCATGGTTTCTCCGTCGCAGAGACGGCGCAGACGGACGGGAGCGTGATATGTTTCGCGGATCGCGACGCCGGGACAAATTGATTTCACGTGGTGCAGCAATCCGTCCAGGTCGCGGGCCTGATCGCAACGCGTCAGAATAATGTGCGTGGCGCGCGCCAGCGCTTCGACCGGTTCCCGCAAGATTCCGCGTGGAACGAGGCGTTCGTTTCCAAAGGGATTCGTCGCATCGACCACGGCGATGTTCTCATCGCGTTCAAGCTGCACATACTGGAAACCGTCGTCGAGGATAAGAGTGTCGCAGTTGTGCGCGTCGACGAGTTCGCGGGCGGCGGCGACACGGTCAACTGCGCGCGCGATGATTGCTTCTGGGGCTTTCAGCGCGATGAGCGCCGGTTCGTCGCCGATGACATCGCCCATACGCGCGGCTTCTTCGCCGCGAGCGATGACGATGGGTGCCACTTCCCGTGTGTGGCCATACCCGCGTGTCAGGATGCCGACCGCATGTCCGGCGGCGATTTCGAGCCGCGCGCGTTCGATGACGGCAGGCGTCTTGCCTGTGCCGCCCGCCGTGATATTGCCGAAACTGATGACACGCGCACTGACGCGAACCCTCGGCCTTCTTCGGCGTAGCCACATGCCAAGCTGCGTGATTGGCGTCGCGGCGGTTAGCAATGCCGCGACCGGAGCCGGAATGGGCTGGCCTGTGCGGATCTTTTCGATGAGCCGATCGATGGCATTCATCGTGGGGCGAAGCGTTTGCCGCTGAACTGGCGCACGAGTCCTTTCAATTCAAGAATCGTGAGCGTGCTCAGCGCATCGGATATCGAGATGCGGCACGCCGCCGAAATCTCGTCCACATACGTGCCGTTTGGAGACAATGCCTTGAGCACCATGCGTTCCAGTCCGTCGGGCGGGGCCACCTTCTCCGCGGGCTGGTTTGCGGCGCGCGGTGGCGAGGGCGGCGCAGTTGGGGCCAGCGGCGTCTGCACGGGTGGCGCATCCGCATTGGGTGTATGTTGAGGCGGGGGCGCGGCGACGGATTGCGGCCTATCCGCGCGCACGTCCGTGGGCAGGTTCAATTCCACGAGGATGTCCTCGACGGTCTCGACCAGTTTTGCCCCTTCACGAATCAAGAGATGCGGGCCTTGGCTATTGAGCACACCAACTTGGCCCGGCACGGCAAACACTTCGCGGCCCTGCTCCGCGGCCTGGCGCGCCGTGATGAGCGCGCCGCTCGACAGCGGAGCTTCGACAACGAGGGTCCCCATAGTCATCCCGCTGATGATGCGGTTGCGGTAGGGGAAGTGTCCCGCGGACGGTTTCATCCCCATTGGAAATTGCGAGACAACACAGCCGTGCTTTGTAATCTCCTGCATGAGATCGGCGTTCTGTGGCGGATACACGACATCGACGCCGCACCCAAGCACGGCTATTGTACGGCCACCGGCGTCGATTGCACCCTGGTGCGCCGCCGCGTCTACACCCAGCGCGAGCCCGCTCACGACGGTGACGCCGCGCGCGCCCATCTCGCGGCCGAATTTTTCGGCCATGCGCAGCCCGTAGGGCGTGGCGCGGCGCGTGCCGACGACGGCCACGCAGTTCTGGTCTTCTTCGCGCAACTCGCCGTGGACAAACAACACGAGGGGGGGATCGTAGATTTCCGCGAGGCGCAACGGATACTTAGGGTCTTCCATCGTCAGAAGCGTAACGCCGAGTTTCGCCATGGCGCGCTCTTGCGCTTCCACATCGACAACGTCGGAGTACTGCGTGATACGTTGCGCGAGCTTATCGCCGACGATATCTTGGAGGGCGCGTTTGGGAGCGCGCAACACGGCCCCGGCCGTTCGGAACCGGGCCAACAAACGAATGAACAGCGTGGTGCCCACTCCGGGCACCAGCGTCAGTGTCAACCACTCGCGTTGTTCCTGAGTCAGCGCCATACCTGGACTATATCACTCCCACCACCCCAGAATCGAACTGATCAATGCAAGACAATCGCACGCAGTCCGCGACAGCCTCTCTGGCAGGGCGCTTTCGCCGAAAGCGCCTCTTGTGAACTCCGACAAGAGACAGCGGAAATCAGGGGAAATCAGGGACTGACACAAGCGCAGTCCGCCTTAGCGGACGGAGACGTGTCTGTCCCTGATTTCTCCTGATTTCCACGCCGACGGATAAGCGACAACCTGTTCGCACCCATTGTCTCTGCTTTCCGCGCCCCGCTTAAAACCTCAAACGCCAGTCTACCGGCCCGTCCGTATCGCAATGCAAATCGATTCGGAGAACGTTCTTCTCCATTTGCGTCGTGGCATTGCCGGTAGAAACGGAAATCGTCTCGGCCTTGTACGGATCGGGAATCAAGATGCGCAACGCGTAGTCCGTGTTGGCAACCCCTTCAAACACGCCTTGAAGGGTGCGCGCCGCCGCATTCCATTCGAGCGATCTGAAGTCGGTTGCCCCCTGAGAAAAGTGACGATTCGTGGACAAAAACATCGGATGATTCTCGAAGCGGCGCAACGACAACAAGCGCACGCCACCCGGCGGGACGTTCACTTCGAGTTGCTTCTGAGCAGCGCCGTAATACTGCTCCTCCCAAAAACCGTAGACCGTGAAGTATGCCTCCGGGTCCAGGCCAAGTTCCGCGAAGGAAACGGCTACCGTCTTCTCGGATGTCTCATCCCAATTGAACAAGGCAACCAGCGACCAGTCGCCAACATCGCTATGAATGGGCATGGACCATATCTGCGGCGTTTCGCTGCGAAATAGGTCTACCGGGCGCGCGCGGCCCATCGTTGGCAGGAGCCTGCGCAATACGGCGACCTCGTCCGGGGCAAGGCCCGAGAAACGGTCTCCGATGAGCACCGTGCCGCCGGACATGACCTCGCCCGTCAACCACGCAAGCGTTTGGTCACGCGTGAGCTTTGGCTTGTCCGCGACGTCCCACCGCGCGCGAGTGGCATCGTGGCCGAAATAGGCGCAATCGAGATCGGGTGCCCACAACGAGGGCGTGAAGTAGTAGCGGCGGGCTGCTGTCGTCATTGTCTCGACGCAACCCCACGGCCACTTGTCGGGATCCTTTCGCCAGATGGGCGCGCAATCGTTTCCAAGTCGAAGCCCGTTGGCGAGGGTTCCGCTCACGGGAAGCGGCGCGAAGCTCATGATGAACTTGTCCTCGCCCATGCCTTCACGCAAGGCCTGCATACCCTTTCGAAAGACTTCGATGCGCGTGAGCGACGTGTCGTGATACTTCTCCGCGAGCAGCAGTTGATAGACGTAGTCGGCCTCCATCAGGGCGTCGAATCCCCACTCGTTTCCGATCTTGGAAGCGAGTTGGCGAACGTAGTCAAGCGCGCCCGGAGCCGTCACGTCGAGTATCCGTTCGTTTTCGTTGACGACTTCGCGTCCGAGCGCGTTGGGAAGCGCAAGCCACTCGGGATGTTCCTTCGCCAACGTGGAATCTACGTCGACGGTAAACGGGGCAATCCAGATCCCGGCGGTCATACCTCGCGCATGGATCGCATCGGCGACGGCTTTCATGCCCTTCGGAAAGCGCTCGGGGTTGGCCTCCCAATCGCCGCGCGCATCCTGCCAACCATCGTCGATCGCGAAATGGTTCCACCCATAGCGCTTCAGGTTCGCATCGACGAAGTCGAGATTCTCCATGACCCGCGCTTCGTTGATGTCGGATCGGTATTCGGTGTTCCACGAATCCCACCCGTGGGGCAGGAATGGACGTTTGCCGGTTACGTTATTGACCGCGGCGAGATGGCGCGCGAAGCGCTCAAGGGCGTCAAAAGGATCCTTCTCGGCAATGCTCAGGTACAGCACTTCCGACATAAGCCGCTCGCCGGGCTTCAGTTCGACGGGGGGATCGTACACGCATTCCGCCGTGAAGTTCTTGAAGAACTCGCCGAACTTCTCGTCGGTGGTAGGGTTCTCGAAGCGAATGCGCGTGTAGGCCCTATCATTCGTGAGAAAACCCGCGACAAGCGAGCGCCCGTTGCGCGTGTTCAACGCCATCAGATTCCACATGCTCGAAGCCGCGCCGCGCGTCATCCCCGGAGGCGTGGCATCGCCCGGAAAGGTCCGGCCATTATCCAATACGAGACACTCGGAGGTTCCGGGTCCAAGGGCAAAGCCGCCGTTACCCTTATCGCCCGTGCACCACGGCATGAGGGCCTTCACGCGGACAGGCTTCTTCCCCGTGTTCGTGTATGCCACCTGCACGGTGATGAACGGCTCGGTGGGATACGTGTTGTGCGTCCACTCGCACGTCTTGAAACTCATGGCCATGCCTTGGCCTTTGCCCAAGCGGTCGTTGACTTCCTGGCGCGCCGTTTGCTTGCCGGAGATGGGCAAGGCCGCGGCCTTCTCTTCTCCATCGAGCCACACCATCGGGTAGACATTGGTGAACACAGGGTCGCCGCTGGTCAAATCGATATTGACTTGACCGTTCTTCTGCACGATGGCCACATAGGAGGCGGCGCTGGTGCTCCGATACTCCTTGTGGGCGCGGGCAGGAAACAGGCCCTGCGCAAACGCCGAGGAAACCAACACAACTAAACCAACGAGAGAGACCGCGATTCGCACGTCGAACGGGGCTGATTTCATCACAACGCACCCCTACTAATCTGGCAACGATTTAGTTCGCCATGGTTCTTGAATAACTCGACTCTACGCGTCCCCAGATGCCCTAATCGCTGACAGTTGAACTGGCAACTGTATGCGAAATATAAACGCTGTAGTACACCCCAAAGTTTACATCAAAGATGACCTCAGTGTCACGTTCGTGAGCACGCCTGATGACACGAAAGAGAAAAGTCGCCCTGGAGTTATT
>JBAZRU010000406.1:0-6143 GCA_041662805.1 Candidatus Hydrogenedentales bacterium
TGGTAGCCATTTACACTGACGGAATAAGCTCGCTTCCGAAATGTCAGAACCAGACACGCGAAGAACGATGCCAACAACTTCACGACGCCGCTAGCCACGCACTTAAGGAGGTCCTTGATGCGCGCCCGGGTCTTCGCATTGCCATTCTGCGTCTTCCGGAGGGAAGTACCGAGGATCTGTGCGCAGGTTCCGCTTTCCCACTCGACTGCCCGCCCGACCAGAAACATTGCAAGTTGTGGTCGGTGGACGAGCCACCCGATGAGGGCGCCCTCACGAAAGTGTTTGCCGACGTCCTCGAAACATTTTCTGCCCCTACCGTTCTGCCTCAACGGCTGCCACACGGAGACCCGGAGGCAGTACTCGTTCTTGGGGACGAGACTACGGCGACCTGCACCGCGGTGGCCATCGAACCGAGAGTTCTCCTCACCGCAAAGCACTGCAAGCACGCGTCAAGGGTGTGGTTGCCGGCTCGAAACGGAGGGCCGTTCGTCGCTGACGTCAAGCGGCGCAATGACCATCCTCGGCTCGACGTTTCCGTTCTCCAGATCACACGCCCAGTTCCAGGCGAGCCGTTCCTTATGCGGGCGAAGAACGACAGCGAGGCGCCACAAGGGGCTCTACGGTTTCTCGGCTACGGGGCCCGTAGCGTCACCGGTGCTGGCCTTGGCTCACTGAAAGATCTGTCGCTTTCGGCCAATGGGTGGGGATGTGACGCCGGTCGCGCCCAAAGTACAGGTTGCGACGCTAGCAACGAGTTGGTGCTGCCGGGCGTCGGCGGTGCCGACACGTGCTTCGGTGATAGTGGCGGCCCGGTGTTTGACCTGGTGCCGACGCCGCATGGCTGCGCATGGCGAGTCACAGCGATCACTTCACGCTCCGTCGCGGATGGCGTGTCGCCGTGTGGGAGTGGCGGAATCTACACACGTAGCGACGTCGTCGCAGATTTTGTCAATGAAACGGTCAAGGAGTGGGAAGGCACGCGATGAACCCTAAAGTGATGCGACGTTGTTTCCTTGTGGCCCTCGCGACCACAGTCCACGCGACAGTTGCAAGCGGGGCATCGGCTGACGAGCAGACGACGCCCTGGAAGGTCACACTGACCCTTCCAACGATGCCACCGTCGCGAACGGCCTGTAACGTCGAATCAAGCGGGGGCGAGTTCGTGGCGAGCGTCGAATGGGATCCACTGCTGCGCGGCGGTTCGCTCAGCCGGCGAATAAGAATACCCAGGTCGATTGCGGCTAACTCAACAAGAGTGACGGTGAGTTGCTACTCCGAAGCGCTACACCCAACACTAGAGCCAACCACCAACCTTGCTTGGAACTTCCCAACGAATGCAACGCTCGAATCGCTAAGGTCCTGCTCGAGGCCCGGGGCGACTGCTTCACCTTGCGCAATTAACTTCGACACTCCCAAAAACGACATCACGGAGTCGCAACGCTTCGTGAAGATCGAAGTCGACGAGAATGCTACAGCTGACTCCCCTCTCTCGACGAGTGGCTCTGAGCGGGTGACGTCAGCGCAGGTGTCAGCCATTGCGGCGGCCCAAGGCGCGTTCCGTGCGGCGGGCGTGCCGAGCGAAAAGGAGGTAGTAGAACTCTATCGCGCCATTTCTGAAACGGTCATCGAGAAGGCTGGCGAGCGGGGCATGCGTCTGCTTGAGAAACGGCTGCTGAGAGAGCTATGTGGTTCGGAAGAGAGCGACCAAAGGCTTTCGACCATCCGGCTGGCGCGTACCTGTGCGGCTCTTCGGCACATCCGGCTCGCGGATCTTGCGGCCTCCGGGGACGAGCTCGCTGAGTCGTTTGTAGACGACTTGGTCGAACTAGCGACATCTACAGCCTTTAGTGGGACCGGCTTCCCGTACACCGATCTTGTCTTGCGACTGCTGGATGCCGGAAAGGATCTCACTGCCGGTCGCCGAGATCGTGTTCGAGGCGTCGCTGTTGGGACTACGCTGGACCTGCTACGTCAGTTCGCTGCGCTGCCTGATGACGCGTCTTGCACACTAGGAATCCAGTGCGCTAGCCGCGCGGCAGCCATCGTAAACGTCATCCTGGACTGTCATGCCGCAGGCGGTTGCTCGCCGACTGGCATTCGGCAGCGAGTTGCGGATTACAAGGACTACTTCGGCAAAGAAGTGGACCTTAGCGAAGTCAGTGCGGAACCGATGGTAATAAAAGCGCTGGCTATCTTGCATCCGTCCGCGCAGACGACTGAGGCCGAGCAACTCGCTGCTGTCATGGGTCTGATTGTGGACGCAGCTGAGCTCGGCTGCAGCAAGGATGCCAAGGGGGTGTGCGCGGGGTTTGACCCACGGACCGCGGACCCTCGGGAGCTGATGGATGCCATACTGCAAAGAAACATCACGAAGCTCGTTGTGGCCACCTCTCGTTTTGTGGCCATCTCGTCAAGTAAGGAAACGACTGGCAGTTTTGTGCGGGTGGGGCGGTCGCTTGGCGCGCTCGGCGCATTCCTTACCGTTTCGCCTTCTGCGCGTGAGCCCAGCCAGGATGAGAGGGCGGCCCGGCAGGACGCGCGAAAGAAGGCGCTGTCATCATTGATCGATCAGTTTGGAGACCGGACCGAGCGACGTGGTGATGCCATTGTGTCAGTAGGTGCGGCTTTGGGCACCCAGCCCGCCGGCCTCGCTTACCTCCTGGACCATCAGAGCGGCGACCCGTCCGTGGTGTTTCAAGCAACCCCGCTGTCACTAACTGTAGGCGCGGCCTTTGATTACAATTCGGCGTCCGGCCTAGGCGTTCATGTAGACCTCTCTCCGCTCGATCTGGGTGGCTACTTGGCCGTCCGAAACGGCGGCGCAAGCTTCACACCCAGTGCCGATTCAAAGGATCCAACGGAGCAGACGCCGAATGCTGTGCAGGTTGCGCCTGGTGATGCCGTTCGTCCCAGCATTACGTTCGCTTTCAGCTACCTGTTGTCCGACGCGAACCTACTAGTGCTCCTCGGTTCCACTGTCGGATTCGCGCCTAAACTTACTACGGACGCTGACCAGCTTACTAGACGTCAGTCGGCGATTTACTTGGTCCCAGTGACGCTGTCGCTCTCAATTCCGTTCGTGGATGTGAACTGATGACCCGGCGTCGTTCCGCGATCTACGCGCTGTGCCTGTGTGCGTCGGCGTGTTCGGCGGCGCCCGCGGGCCCGCCGGTCGGATGGAATGAGCAGGTTTGGACCGCGCCGGCAAACGCCACATCCATTCCGCTTTCGGAAGTTCACGTGTACCTCGATCCGCTTGCGTCGGACCGAGCAAACTTGAGCGGGGTGATTGAAGCGACGCGAGAGGTGATGAGAGCGCTGTCTTTCGGGACCATGTCGGGCGCGCCGACAATCTCCGCCGCGGCCCGCACGAAGCTGTGGTTCGGGGGGTCGACGTTCTTGGGGACTTGGAGCACGGTATCAGGCGGCCTATACATATCTGGATGGGCTCCATCAATTCGGTTGGGGACACAAGCTTGAGTCCGACGGGTACAATGATTCGGGTGTCGGAGCTCTTCGTTCGACGTGCGCGTTCGGGCAGTGTTGCCCAGATTGCTTGCGCGGTGAACACGATGGCGCACGAGCTCACCCACGGCGTTGAGAGGTCAAGGGACACGCTGGCCACCAGATACGTGGATCGAGGTCATGGCGGAGAGCCACTTGTGTCCTACACGATTGGGAGCATCGCGCAGTGCTCATTTCTCAAGCTTAAGGAGCCCAACGCGCGGAGCTGGACCGAGCAGCAGTTTCAGCGCTGCGTTGATCGTGTGGGCACCGATAGGTTTGTTGCCTATTGTGACGAAGATGCTGCGGAAGAGCTCGCTGAAGAGTAGCGCTGACGCGTGAATGAGCCGAGACGGCGCAAGGGGCGGTCGAGCTCGCCGTGTGATGTTGCTCGCTCCGAAAGCCCCTGAGACTGAATTGCTTGAACTCGGGGCCGGCATGGGTTTTGGTGAGCGTCGGCGTTGTGACGCGAATGGTCGAAGGGTTCGCGGAAGAAGAAAATGCTCCGACGCGCGGGCTCGCCCTTCCTCCGATCGGCAAGCCCTGGGACAGCTCGGTCGAGAGCCGTGTGAATCCAGCTAGAGCGAGAACTCCTGGGAACCCGCACACCGGGCCGCTTGAAGACGGTGAGACACTCTGGTACCACCCCCAGATGGCCCGGCAGCATAAGCAGAGGAAGAACTCACGACAGCTGGCGCCTATCCCAGCTCCGCCACCTCTTGCGGGAGAGCAAGCTCTTCGGTCCTTTGAGGTTGTCGGCCTTTTTGGGCGACTCGACATGTCGCTTCGGCTGGAGGACAACCGTCTGATCCTGGTCGGGGAGAACGGCACGGGCAAGAGTACTCTCGTCAACATGATGTATTACTGCCTCACCGGGCAGTGGGCGCGACTTATCGAGCTTCCCTTTCAAAAGCTCCGCGCCGTTTTCGACTCTATCTTGATCGAAGTAGACCGCGACAAGTTGCAGCGTGAGCTGCTCGCAGCTCCGGGCGATGTCGAGATGCTGCACTTCCTTCGCAGAAGATACGGGGCAGCAACGGCCGAACGAATGCACCGCGAACTGATGCATTCGGAACGGTCTCACGCCGATCAGGACGGACAGCTACACCTTTCTCACGAGTTCGGGCTGGAAGCTCAGCTCTGGCGGGAGTTTGTTCGACGCGGTGCCCAATCTCGCTCTTCATACATTCCGAACCTAGAGTCCGCGCTGAAGAAGGTCAGCTTGCACCAGGTACTCTTCTTGCCAACCTATCGGCGTATCGAACGAGATCTCCAGGCCATCTTTCCGCAGATGCGAGCCGAGCGCGACTTAAAGACATTTCATCGCGCGACGCCCACCGATGCCGCGTACATTGAGCTCGTGGAGTTCGGCATGCGCGACGTCGCCGATGTTATCAGGGCAACGATGCAAGGTCTTGATCGGGACTTTCGTCAGGATCTCGTTCGTCTGACGTCTCTATACCTTCGAGATGTCATTCGCGGCGACTACAATCATGACCAATTCGGCGCGCTGCTTTCCGATGCTACCGCAGACGCGATTCCCGCTCTTCTTACCCGCGTCGACGACAAGATTCTTCCTGGCGATGATCGCCGGAGTCTGAGCGAGCTCATTGGTCGTATCCAGCAGAGCGGTCGAGTCCCGCCTGAAAGCCGCGTGGCTGCGCATTTTCTTGTGCGGCTTGTCGAGGCGCACGCGCTCCAAAGCAAGCGCGAGGCTCCGGTCCGCGCGTTCGCCGAGGTTTGCAACGGATACCTTTCTGAAAAGCAGATCGTCTTCGACTCCGCGCAGTTTGAGCTGTTCGTTTGCAGGACCGGGGAGGACTCGCAACCCTTGCTGGATCAAAGGATTCCCGTCGATGGGCTCTCATCCGGAGAAAAGCAAATCGTGTCGCTTTTCGCCCACATGTACCTGAGCGGGCGGAATCGATACTACGTCATCATTGACGAGCCGGAGCTCTCCATCTCCGTCGTATGGCAGCGGAAGTTCCTTGAAGATATTATTAACACGGGAATGTGTGCCGGGCTGGTCGCGGTGACCCACTCCCCGTTCATCTTCGAAAACTCGCTTAGCAGATACGCGCATTCTATTGCCGAATTCGCTTCGAGCCGGGCGGTCTAACTAGAATGTCGTTCCTTGACACTGTTCGAGCTGCCGCGGTTTCGGGCCTTGCGGAGTTCAACACGTTCTTGCTCGAGTACAAGCCAGGCGGCCACCGTGTCTTTGTTTTCGTCGAAGGCCGAGACGACCCCTGCTTCTACCGTCGCTTGGTTGAGCAACGTCTCCCCAAGGGCTACGCCCTTCGTCTCGTGCGCTGTGGCAACAGACGCGCCGTCATTGACGCCGTGTCGAACTTCCTCGGAAGGTATCCGCCTGACGCTAGTGTTATTGCGCTTTTGGACAAGGATCACTCAGATCTCGTTCCAGGCAGTCCGGCGACCACCTATCGCTTCGCATTCCAGACGACCTGGTATTCGGTCGAAAGCTACGTTTGCGAGCCGCTCCCGGTTTGTCGACATTGTGTTGAGTCACTCGGCATTCCGGACGGGGACTCCCTGTCCCATTCTATTGAGCAACAGTACCAACGGGCACAGGCTCGCTTCTACGACGTCATGCGGCGCTGCATGGCATGGATCGTTGC
>JBAZRU010000406.1:6153-6733 GCA_041662805.1 Candidatus Hydrogenedentales bacterium
AACTTCGACACCGGCAAACTGGTTGCGGTCGACGACGACCTGCTGCCGAGTCTTAAAGTTTCGGATGGCGAGCTTGAGCGCTACCTTGAGCGGGTGACGGGTGGACATGCCCCGGCGGCGCCGTTGCCAGCTGCAGAGTTGGACGCCACTGCTAAAGAACTCGCTTCTCTGGCACCCAAATTGTGGATTCGCGGCAAGCAGGAAGCCTGGTTGACTGCGATGTTTATTAGTCGCCTTGCGCCCGCGCTAAAGGCGAGTGGTATTCGAGCCGGGGCGCGCGTGGCAATATCGCCGGCCAGCGTTCTCGAGCTCCTCGCCCCGAAGTGCGACATCCCCGACGCGCTTGACGCCTTTCTCGTCTCGGCGTTCGGCCTCCTCCCAGCCGTTCATCGCACGGCCTAACAGCGCACTCAGTAGCGCTACTCCCTCGCCCCCCCATTCACAACAACTTACAAGCCGCCCCCACGTTCCCGTCGCACGCCTTCTTGATCAGCTCCCGCCCCCGCTTCTCATCCGTATCCGTCCGGCGTAGCGAGCCTCCGTGCTGCGTAGCATCGCGGCCACGCCCGCGGGAGAGTGT
>JBAZRU010000407.1:0-6726 GCA_041662805.1 Candidatus Hydrogenedentales bacterium
CCAACGTGTTCATTAGCCGCAGGCGGAAGTAACGAGCGATAGAGACAGGAGAACGCAACCGTGCCACGGTCAGTTAAAAAGGGCCCGTACATCGACGACCACCTGATGAAGAAGGTGGACAAGCATTCGTCATCGGGGGACAAGCGCGTCATCAAGACGTGGTCCCGCCGGTCGACGGTGATCCCCGAGATGGTGGGTTTGACCATTGCGGTGCACAACGGCAACAAGTTTCTGCCGGTGTTTGTCACCGAGAACATGGTGGGCCATAAACTCGGCGAGTTTTCGCCTACTCGAACATTTCGCGCTCACTCGGGTGCGAAGAAAGCCGAAAAGCCTAAGGGGGGTGGAGCGTAATGGCAGCAGCAATTGCACGCGCTCGGGACCTGCGAATTTCGCCGCGTAAGCTTCGGCTTGTGGCCGACCAAATTCGCGGAAAGAAAGTCGTCGAAGCGCGCAACATCCTACTCTTTACGATAAAGGGCGGCGCTCCGTTGTTGTCCACGGTGTTGGCGGCGGCGGTGGCGAATGCGGAAAGCAAAGCCGCCGAGCGGCGCGAGCGCATCGACACCGACGAGATGGTTATCACCAAGCTGTGCGTGGATGGCGGCCCGACCTTGCGCCGGTTTCGCACGGCTCCGCGCAGCCGTGGTGTGAAGATTCGTAAGCGTTCCAGCCACATTGAGATGGTAATCGCGCACAAGTAGGGCAGACAGCCCTGCGGGCGAATAAAGCGAGTATAAAGGAGAGTATCGGTGGGTCAGAAGGTACATCCGCTGGGGTTCCGGCTAGGCGTCATACGGACGTGGAGTTCGATATGGTACGCCGGGCGCAACTACGCTGAGTTGCTCCACGAGGACCTCAAGCTGCGGGACTACATCAAGAAGCGCCTGTACCACACTGGCGTGGCCCGGGTAGACATCGAGAGAGCGGGCCGGAAGGCGAAGGTGCACATTTACACGGCGCGTCCCGGGTTGGTCATTGGCCAGCGCGGAGCCGAAGTGGACAAGTTGCGCTTCGAGCTCGAGAAGCTGACCGGACGCGAACTCCTTATTAACATTCACGAGGTGATGAGCCCGGAGCTGAATGCTCAGCTCGTCGCCGAGGGCATCGCATCGCAGTTGGAACGGCGCGTTTCGTTCCGCCGCGCGATGAAGAAGTCCGTGCAGAACACGATGCGCCTGGGCGCCCGCGGCATTCGCCTGCGTGTGGCCGGCCGTTTGAACGGCGCGGAAATTGCCCGGCAGGAGCAGGCGCGCGAAGGAAGCGTTCCCCTGCACACGCTCCGGGCGGATGTGGACTATGGCTTTGCCACGGCATTTACCACCTACGGCACAATCGGGGTGAAGTGCTGGATTTATCATAACGATGTTGAGCGCGGGGGACGGGTGGCGAGCCCGGCGGAAGCCCGTGGCATTCAGGCACGGCGGGATCGCGAACGTCCGTCGCGAACCTCGAATTCGTAACGGAGGAGAGCAGCATCTATGTTGATGCCGAAACGAGTAAAACACCGTAAGCAGCATCGCGGCCGCCGCACCGGCAACAGCAAGGGCGGCACCGCAGTGGACTTCGGCGAGTACGGTTTGAAAGCAATGATGGACGGGTGGATTACGGCACGCCAGATAGAGGCGGCACGTATTGCCCTGACGCGCCACGTAAAACGCGGCGGGAAGATTTGGATCCGGGTATTCCCGGACAAGCCCATCACGAAGAAGCCCGCGGAAACCCGTATGGGTAAAGGAAAAGGCGCGCCGGAAGAGTGGGTGGCAGTAATCAAGCCCGGCCGTGTGATGTTCGAACTTGAAGGCGTGACCGAAGAACTGGCGCGCGAGGCGGTGCGACTGGCTGGGCAAAAGCTGCCCATCCCCACCAAATTCGTCAAGCGCATATAGCCCGGGAGAGTCAGTGGTGAAGGCGAGCGAACTACGAGAGATGAAAATCGAGGACCTGGAGCAGAAGCTTCGGGACCGAAGCGAAGCATTGCGCAACTTCCATTTTCAGATGGCTACGGGCGCGGTCGATAACGTCCGTGGGGCGCGGACAGCCCGCCGCGATGTGGCTCGAATCAAGACAATCATGCGGGAGCGCGAGCTGGCCGCTAAGAAAGAGGCGAAGAAGTGATCATGCAGGAACACGGCGCGAGTAAAGAGCGAGTTGGCGTGGTGACCAGCACGGCCATGGAGAAGACCATCACGGTCTCCGTCGAGCGCGTGGTGCAGCATCGCCTCTATGGGAAGAGCAGTAAGAGGACGAAGAAATTCAAAGCGCACGATAAAGACAATTCGTGCAAAGTCGGGGATTTGGTGCGCATCCGTGAGACTCGCCCGCTCAGCAAGACGAAGCGCTGGCGGTTGGTCGAAATCGTGAAGCGTGCCGACTAAGCGCGCGGAAGGGTTGGCGTCATGATTCAGATTTACAGCAATCTCGAAGTGGCCGACAACACCGGCGCGCGCCGGCTCCGTTGCATCCAAGTGATGGGCGGTACGAAACGTCGTTATGGTCACGTGGGCGACATTATCACGGCATCGGTGCGCGAAGCGATACCGAACTCCGCCGTGAAGAAGGGCGATGTGGTGAAAGCCGTCATCGTTCGCACAAAGAAAGATACGCAACGGCCGGACGGAACGACAATCCGGTTCGACACGAATGCGGCGGTGCTAATCAACACGAACAACGAGCCGCGCGGAACCCGAATCTTTGGGCCGGTGCCGCGGGAACTTCGCGAAAAAGGCTTCATGCGGATTATTTCGCTGGCGCCAGAAGTCGTATAGAGGGGCGCGACCATGAACATACGAAAAGGCGATACCGTGGTGGTCATCACGGGGAAGTACAAGGGCCGCAGGGGCCGCGTGCTTCGCGTGCTCGTCAAGACCGAACGGGTAGTGGTGGAAGGCGTGCAGATGGTGAAACGCCATACGCGTCCGACGTCGCGGAACCAGCAGGGTGGAATTGTCGAACGCGAGGCCCCCATCCACGTGTCCAATGTGATGGCGTGGTGCGAAACCGCCGGGCGTCCGTCGAAAGTAATTATGAAGCGGCTGGAAGACGGGAGCCGGGTACGCGTGTACAAGGTGAACGGCGAGAGCTTGTCCGATTAGGCAATAAGAAGAGGCTATTTTGGTGCGATCCCGTGCGTAATGCATGAAGCGGGACGCTCCGAAGCGAGAGGAACTACCGTGGCCGCTAGACTTTACGAGAACTACTTGAAAGTAGTCCATCCTGCGTTGCTCAAGCAATTTGAATATTCGAGCCCGATGCAGGTCCCGCGACTTGAAAAGATCGTCATCAACATGGGTGTTGGCGATGCCCAGGCCGACCCGCGCATGCTCGAAAATGCCATAACGGAATTGACCCAAATTGCCGGACAAAAACCGTGCATCCGCAAGGCGAAAAAGTCGATTGCAAGTTTCAAAGTGCGCGAGGGTGCAACGATTGGTTGCATGGTGACCCTTCGGGGCGCGCGCATGTACGAGTTTCTGGACCGGCTGTTGAACGTTGCCATTCCGCGTATCCGCGACTTTCGTGGCGTGTCGGCGAAAGCCTTCGACAAGTTCGGCAACTACACGCTCGGCCTGAAAGACCAGACGATATTTCCCGAAGTGAACATGGACGCCGTATCGCGTCCGCGGGGAATGAACGTAACGTTCGTAATAAAGCACTGCAAATCGGCGGACGAAAGCCGTGAGTTGTTGCGGCACTTTGGATTCCCGTTCCGGCCATAACGTGAAACGAGCAGAGGCTGAAACGGCCTCAGGAGAGAACCGTGGCGAAGAAGTCGTTGATCGTAAAATGCTCGCGCAAACCCAAGTTTCAGGTACGGGGGTACAGCCGCTGCAAACTGTGCGGACGTCCTCGTTCGTATATGCGCAAATTCGGCATCTGCCGCATTTGCTTCCGGAAGTTGGCGCTTGAAGGCCAGTTGCCGGGTGTAACGAAGTCGAGTTGGTAGACGCGAGAACCGGCGGGAACCCGAGAAGGAAATTAGATTCATGTCGATGAGCGACCCGATAGCGGACATGCTGACGCGGATGCGCAACGCCCTACAGGCGAAGCAGGCGCGCGTGGATATCCCTGCGTCGAAGCTGAAAGAGCGGGTATGCGCCGTCCTGAAGCAGGAAGGCTATATCGCAGAATACACTCTCGTTGAAAACGAATACGAGGGAGTTCTCCAGGTGACGCTCAAATATGAGCCGAACCGCAAACCGATAATCCAAGGCATTAAGCGCGTGAGCAAACCCAGCCTGCGCGTGTATGTGCAGTGCACCGAGATCCGTCCGGTGCGCAGTGGGCTGGGAATCTCGATCATGAGCACGTCGAAAGGCGTGATGACGGGAAAAGAAGCCCGACATAGCAAGCTTGGCGGAGAAGTTCTCTGCGAGGTCTGGTAAGCGACCCGCAGGGCCACGAAAGGAACGGGAACGGTGTCAAGAATTGGAAAGCTTCCGGTGGCAATTCCGGCCGGCGTAAAGTGCGAACTGAGCGGATCGCTGCTGAAGGTTACGGGTCCGAAGGGCAGCCTTGAGCGCGAACTCAGCGGAGAAGTCTCCATTGCGATCGAAGGATCGGAAATCGCGGTGACGCGCCCTTCCGACGAGCCGAACATCCGCGCACTGCACGGCCTGACCCGGGCACTCATACAGAACATGGTGACTGGAGTGACGACGGGCTACGCAAAAGTCCTTCAGATTACCGGCGTGGGATACCGCGCAGCCATGCAGGGGCAAGACCTCGCGCTGTCTCTGGGGTACAGTCATCCGATAGCGGTGCAGCCGCCCAAGGGGATTGCATTCTCCGTGGACGGTACACAGACCATAAAGATTGAAGGCATCGACAAGGAACAGGTCGGCCAGGTGGCGGCAGATGTTCGGAAGTGGCGCAAGCCCGAGCCTTACAAAGGAAAAGGGATTCGCTATGAAAACGAACGGATTCGTCGCAAGGTCGGCAAGGCCGGCGGCAAGTAATCGCAGCGCTGTGACGGCAGGAGCACGGTAAGATGGAGAGGCATTTTCGCAAACAGTTCAACCTTGAGCGTCGGCGCAAGCGCGTGCGGAAGAAAGTATCCGGCACGCCCGAAACCCCGAGGCTTTCGGTTCGCCGTTCGCTGAAGCATATTTACGCGCAGATCGTCGACGACACGGCGGGCAAAACCCTGACCAGCGAGTCGTCGGTGGCCCTGAAAATCACGGGCGGTAATGTGGACGCCGCCAAGGCCGTAGGCAAAGCCATTGCCGAGAAGGCGCTCAATGCGTCGATCACAAAGGTGTGCTTTGATCGAAACGGTCGATTGTACCACGGTCGCATCAAGGCGTTGGCGGATGCGGCTCGCGAAGCGGGTTTAGAGTTCTAGGCACCAGCGGCAACATCGCCGACAAAAGTATCGAGGAGAATCAGGCTTGAGCACGGCGCAAGGCAAACGGGAAGGACGCTCGGAACGGCGTCCCAGAGCGGAACAACAGGAATCGGCTTTCATCGAGTCGGTTGTGAAAATCTACCGCGTGTCCAAAGTCGTGAAGGGCGGTCGAAATTTCCGCTTTAGCGCGATCGTGGTTGTCGGCGACGGCAAGGGCCACGTCGGTGCGGCAATGGGCAAGGCGCGCGAAGTGCCGGAAGCCATTCGCAAAGCTATCGAACGCGCGAAACGGAACATGATCGCGATTCCGGTTGTGAGCACGACCGTCCCGCACGAGGTGCACGGCCGGTCCGGAGCAGCCGTTGTCTTGTTGAAACCGGCATCGTTGGGTACGGGTGTCGTCGCGGGCGGCCCAGTTCGCGCCGTTGTCGAGGCTGCGGGCATTCAAAACATATTGACCAAGTCGCTCGGTTCAAACAATGCCACCAACGTTGTTTGGGCGACGATGGACGGCCTCCGACAGCTCAAGACCGCCGAGGAAATCGCCACGATGCGGAACCTGCCCGTGGCGTCAGTGCTCTAGGGGGAAGGCGTGGGTGGCGGATTTCCGCTTCACCCGGACGAGGAACATATCATGGACTTAAGCAGACTGAAATCGAGCCCCGGAGCACGAAAGACGCGAAAGCGTGTTGGACGCGGCCCAGGATCCGGCCTTGGAAAGACCTCTGGAAAAGGGCACAAAGGACAGCGCGCCCGCTCTGGTGGAACCAAGCGCCCTGGATTCGAAGGCGGACAGACGACGCTTAGCCGCCGTCTACCCAAGCGAGGATTCCATCACGACAATCGTATTCCGTCGACCATCGTGAATGTCGATACCCTGGACAAAGTGTTCGACGACGGCGCGGAAGTTTCGCCCGAATCGCTTGCTGCGAAGGGACTTGCCGATCCGAAGAAGGGCGTCATCAAGATCCTTGGACGCGGAGACCTGAACAAGCGCCTGAAAGTCGTTGCGGGCCGCGTGAGCATCGGGGCGCGCCAGAAGATCGAGGCAGCCGGCGGAAGCGTCGAGATTATAGAAGTTGCGGCTCCTCGCAAACGTGCCGCCGCTGCAAAGAAACCGACCGAAGCGAAGGAGGCCTAGTCTGTGACGCAGGCGCTTGAAGCCTTACGGAACGCCTTTCGCATTCCCGAGTTGCGGCAGCGGATCACGTTTACGTTAATCATGCTGGCCGTCTATCGGTTGGGTGCGCACGTGCCGACACCCGGTATTAATAGCGACGCCCTTCGCGAAGCCATGGGTACCGCACAGGGCGGGTTGCTCGGCTTTTACGACATGTTCACGGGTGGCGCCTTTGAACGGGCCACGATTTTCGCGCTGG
>JBAZRU010000408.1:0-6704 GCA_041662805.1 Candidatus Hydrogenedentales bacterium
AGAAGATGATTAAGGAAGGGGAGTCTATCCGCCAGCCGGGCATTCGCCGGAAACCGGTTCTGGCTGCCCTGCCAACCGGAGTCACCGTGGGCGATATTCAAGAGCAGATGCGCCAGATTCTGGAGCAGGACAATGTAGTCGACGTGGAAGCCGAGGCCGAGAAACGGCCTTGGGCAAGAAGAGTCAGAGAATGGATGCAGCGTCACTCATCGAAATCGTAATTGCGCACGGCCCGCACATCGTGCGAGTCGAGTCGAGCAACGTCCCCGCGGTGTCCGCGCCGAGGGAAGGGTATGCCGATTTGCTGCAATGGCTTCGCGATGACGAGCGCCTGCGCTTCGATCTTCTGCTGACGCACACGGCCATCGATTGGCCGGACCGGGACTGCTTCGAGCTGGTGAACGTGCTCTACTCTACGGTTCACGGACACTACCTCACAGTGAGCCTGGAGATACCCCGCTCCAACCCCATCGCGCCTACGGCCAGTTTCATTTGGCCCATTGCCCACTGGCAGGAACGCGAAGCCTACGACCTTTTCGGGGTGTTGTACGACAATCATCCCGACCTTCGCCGCTTGTTTCTCGAAGACGATTGGGTGGGCTTTCCGTTGCGCAAGGATTATCGGGACGAGTACATGCTGGAGCGCCCAGTATGGCCGTAACGGTTCGCAATCTCGATGAAGTGCTCCAATCGACCCCGGCGTCCGAGAACCCGCTGGCCACGGAAGAGTATTTCGTCAACATGGGGCCGCAGCACCCCATCGCGCACGGGTCACTGCGGATTGTGTTGCGGCTGGACGGCGAGACAGTCAAGGAAGTGATCCCCGTGCCGGGCTTCGTCCACCGCGGCGTCGAGAAAATCTGCGAGAACTTCACCTACCGCCAAATCGTCACGATGACGGATCGCTTGGACTATCTTTCGGCCCTCATGAACAACTGGCTTGTCGCCAAGACCGTCGAGAAGGCCGCGGGCATCGAGACGAATTCGCGCATCGAGACTATCCGCACGCTCATGGCCGAGCTGCAGCGCTTGCAGAGCCACGTATTGTGGTGGGGCGTGCTGGGAATGGACTTGGGCGCCGCGACGGCGTTCATGTATGGGTTCCGCGAACGCGAAATCATCAGCGAGTTGTTCGAAGAAACCATCGGCGCACGGCTAACGATGAATTATATTCAACCCGGCGGCCTGATGTACGACATCCACCCGAACTTCGTGTCGCGCGCAAAGAAAGTCATTAAGCACCTGAAGCGAGTAATCGGCGAGTATGAAACGCTGCTATCGAACAACATCATCCTGCAGGAACGTTTCCGGATGGTCGGTATCCTTTCTCCGGAGCGAGGCATCGCGTTGGGATGCACAGGTCCGGTGATTCGCGCCAGCGGCGTACCATACGACTTGCGCAAAATCGAGCCGTACGGCGTATACGGAGACGTCGATTTCAACGTTGTGATTGGCCAGCGGGGCGATTGCTGGGACCGCTACTACGTGCGCATGATCGAAATGCACGAATCCATCCGCATCGTCGAACAACTCCTCGACAATATCCCCATGGGTCCGTACATGACCTTGCGGTACAACATGCCCATCGTCGTGCCGAAAGGTAGGTACTACGAGCAGATAGAGACCGCGCGCGGCGCGATGGGCGTATTTCTCGTGTCCGACGGCGAGAGTGAAAAGCCGTATCGATGGCACTTCCGGTCGCCGAACTTCAACAACCTTTGGGCCGTTACCGAGATTACCCCGGGGTGGCGCATCGCCGATATCATCGCAATCCTCTCCAGCTTCGATCTCGTAATTCCGGACATCGATCGGTAACGCATGAGTAAGACGTTCTACATAGAAAGCATCTCCGACCGCGCGGCAAGATCGCTCGATGTCAGTATCTGGTGGACGCTGGGACACCTTGCGATTGCGTTGCTCACCGTGTCCCTGCTGGTCGTCTTTCTTGGATTTGGATTGATCTGGCTCGAGCGAAAAATCGCCGCCCATTTCCAGTGCCGGTTGGGGCCGAACCGCGTTGGGCCGTTTGGTATTTTCCAAACGCTCATGGACACGATAAAGCTGCTGCTCAAAGAGGACATCGTGCCGTTTCGCGCGGATAAGGTGTTGCATTTGTTCGCGCCGTTCCTGGCGCTGGCAACGCCCGTGTTGATCCTGGGCGTTATTCCCTACGGACCCCTGCAGCAGATCGCCGATGTGAGTATCGGTGTGCTTTTCGTCAGTGCCGTGGGTGGTTTCGGCGTGATGGGGATTCTCGTGGGCGGATGGAGTTCCAACAATAAGTGGTCGACCATCGGTGCGATGCGCGCGGGCGCCCAGATCATTTCCTACGAATTGTCCGCCACGCTGGCCCTGCTCGTGATCGTCTTGTTCTCGGGCTCGATGAAGCTCTCGGAGATTGTAGCGAGCCAGCAGGACGGCTGGTGGGTTTGGCGCGCGCCGGGGGTCGGTTTCTTGGCGTTCTCCATCTACCTCATCTCATCTACGGCGGAAATCAACCGCCTGCCATTCGATATTCCCGAAGGCGAGTCGGAACTCGCCGCGGGTTTCCACACCGAATACTCCGGCATGCGGTTTTCTATGTTCTTCCTAGCGGAGTTCATCAACATGTTTGTGGCCGCGGGCTTGGCCGCGACATTGTTCCTGGGCGGATGGATGCCGTTCCACATCGGGGATTGGTCGAGTTTTAACGCCGTCATGGACCTCATCCCGCCGGTCGCCTGGTTTTCGATGAAGGCGTTCTTCGTCATCTTCGTGATCATGTGGGTGCGGTGGACGTTCCCAAGGTTGCGCGTCGATCAACTCATGCACCTCGAATGGCGGTTCCTGCTGCCAATCGGCTTTGCCAATCTGATTGTCGCCTCGCTCATCGCACTGACAAACCTCTACTTCTTTCCACTGGCGGGGCGCTGAGCCATGGCACTTGTAGATACCAAACAGATTCGCAACGAGCGGCGAAGCATAGCCGGAGTGGAAATCCCGGTCGCGGTGGTCCCTGTGCTTCCGCACCACGGCACGGCGTCGCGTTTCTTCTCGGGTCTGTACGGGTTGCTCACGGGAATGAAGCTCACGCTTAGCTACTTCCTGAACCCATTCACGATATTGACGCGCCAGTATCCCAACAATCGCGCCACGCTGCGCTTCCCGGACCGGTATCGCGCCGTGCTCAAGTTCAAGCACGTGACGGTACGGCAGCCGGTCGTAGACTGGAAATTTCCAGATGAGAAATCGCCGAAGCTGCGCCTCCCCGCTTCGCTTTTGCGCGATTGGACGCGAGGCTATGAAGATGCCTCGTATCACAAGTGCACGGGCTGCAAGAATTGCGAAGCGGCCTGCCCGAATGCCTCCATACGCGTGGTCACACGCATCGGCGAACTGACCGATGATCGCGAAGTGGACCGATTCATCTGGCGCATGGACTCGTGCATGTACTGCAATGCGTGCGTGCAAGCCTGCCCCTTCGATGCAATCGAAATGGGACCCGACTTCGAGAACGCCGTGTACGACCGCCGTCTGCTTGTCTATAACCTCAATCGACAAGCGGGGCCGCCCGCCAGCTTGGTCACCGAGGAAGAGGATATCGACGTGCGCAGGAAGATGATGTCCCACAGGGAAATTTGCGGCGGTCCGATACCGCTAAACGGTCATCCGCTGCCCAACCTTCGTCCATTGCCGGTGACGCCGGTTGTCGACGCGTCGCCAGGTGGAGCCGGTCCTCGTCCGGAGTCCGCGACATGATGATAGAAGCAGTGCAGACCGTTGTCTTCTACACGCTGGCAATCGCCGTCATTGCCTTGGCCGTCGTCGTGGTGAGAGTGCGTAGGCTCTTGCGGGCAGCCGTAGCCTTGATGGTAATGTTGACGGCCAGTGCCGGTCTGTATGTGCTGCTGGATGCGGACTTTCTCGCGGGCGCGCAAGTGCTCGTTTACGTGGGCGGCATCGTGGTCCTGATCGTTTTCGCCATCATGCTGACCCGGTCGACCGACTTGCTTGAGGACATCCCGTCGAACTTTCGCCGCATCTTGGGTCTGTGTGCATCCTGTGGATTTGCCGTCATTGCATGCGGAATCGTGCTGACGTCTCACTTTCCGCTCAATCCCATGGCTCAGGCGCCCGAAGACGACACGCGCGCGATCGGCAGGATTCTGCTCGACTACGGTCCCAACGGATATGTGTTGCCGTTCGAGATCATCTCGCTGTTGTTATTGGCGGCAACCGTGGGGGCCATCGTCATTGCACGCAGGACTCCTCCGCACGAGCAGCCGTTTACGACCGGCGGCGACTTGACCCATGAAGCGCCGCATACGACCTCGCTGTCCCAGCGCGAAAAGAAGCAGGAGCATTGAGAGACGATGGTTGAGTTCTTGGCAAACCATACTCCGACGCTTACGCACTGGCTTGTCCTATGCGCGCTCCTCTTTTGCATAGGGCTCTATGGAGTCCTTACTCGCCGCAACGCCATCGGTATACTCATGTCCATCGAGGTCATGCTCGATGCCGGGGCCATCAACTTCGTCGCCTTCAACTACTTCATCGCGCGGGACACCGTTGATGGGCAGATCATGGCGATATTCATCATCGCCGTCGCGGCGGCGGAAGCGGTAATTGCCATGGCGATATTCGTGTCCATCTATCGTTACCGCGGCACCGTGGATGTCAATGCCATGGACTCCTTGAGGGACGAGCCATGACTGGATTCGCAATGAACCACGCATGGTTGATTCCCGCGATTCCGCTGTTCTCGTTCGCCATCGTCGGGCTGTTCATTCGCCCGTATTCGCCGAAGGCCGCCGGAGTCGTGGCTACCTCCGCCATCTTCGCGGCGTGCGCCATGGCGCTGAAGTTGGCTTGGGAATATCTTCAGATGTCGCCCGAGGGGGCGGGCCCGCTCACCCTTGTGCCGTGGAACACGGAATGGCTGCGGTACGATGAGAATCTGGTTGTCTCCGTGGGCGTGCTTGTCGATCCGATATCCGTGCTGTTGATGGTCGTGGTAACGACGGTCAGCGCCTTGGTCCATCTCTATAGCATCGGCTACATGCACGGCGATCCGGGCTACGGCCGCTACTTCACGTTTCTGAATCTGTTTACGTTCAGCATGCTCGGGCTGGTCGTTGCGCCGAACATCGTTCAGATGTATGTGTGCTGGGAGCTCGTGGGCGCGAGCAGTTTCCTGCTGATAGGGTTTTACTACGAAAAGCCGTCCGCGGTGGCCGCGTCGAAAAAGGCGTTTATCGTCACGCGATTCGCCGACTTGGGCTTTATGGTTGGCGTGTTGGTGCTCGGGTACTGGGGATTCGCGCTCCTCGGCGACGTCAAGGCGACAGTTGGCGCCTCCGCTGCGTCGTGGCAATCGTTTGATTTTGCGTATCTGACCAACGAGGTGTTCCTGAGCCACTTCTTGGAAGCGGGCCCGCATTACTTGGGATTCTCGCTTCTGGCCGTGGCCATGGTGCTCGTGTATATGGGCGCGGCGGGCAAGAGCGCCATGTTCCCCTTGCACATCTGGCTTCCGGATGCCATGGAAGGCCCCACGCCGGTGTCCGCGCTGATTCACGCGGCCACGATGGTTGTCGCAGGCGTATACCTGGTGGCGCGCATGTTCCCCGCGTTCGCGATGAGCGGCGATGCGTTGACTGTGGTCGCATACGTCGGCGGGTTTACAAGCCTGTTCGCAGCGGTCATTGCCGTCACGCAAGACGACATCAAGCGCGTGCTTGCCTTCTCGACGTTGAGCCAGCTTGGCTACATGATGATGGCCTTGGGCGTGGGGTCGATGGCCCATTCGCTCGGGTACACGGCGAGCATGTTCCACCTGTTTACGCACGCCTTCTTCAAGGCGCTCTTGTTCCTCGGGGCCGGCGCAATCATTCACGCCGTGCACAGCAACGACATCTGGGACATGGGCGGCCTGCGCAAGCGCATGCCCGTCACGCATGCCGTGTTCGCCATCGCGTGGCTCGCGATCTGCGGCATATGGCCCCTCGCCGGATTCTTCTCCAAAGACGAGATTCTCGCCGCGGCGTTGCACGGTCACTTCTACACCCTGTTTGCCGTCGCCCTGTTTGTCGCGGGCCTGACCGCCTTCTATATGTCGCGCATTTACTTCGTTACCTTCTGGGGCGCATGCCGCACGAAGCACGCCGATCACGCCAACGAAGCGCCGTTCATCATGCTGCTTCCGATGGGCGTTCTGGCCGCGCTGTCGTGCGTGGCGGGGTTTGCGCCGATGGCGGAGTGGGTGCGCATCGGCGAACCGCTCGAGCATCACGGCATCGATTTCACCATCGCGATTCCCGCGACCCTGATGGGATTGGCCGGCATCGGCGTGGCCGCCGCACTCTACGCAAGCGGCGACGCCGCGCGCGCCACGCGCCTGGCCCAAATATTTCGTGTGGTCTATCGTGTTGTGAAGAACAAGTTCTATTTCGACGAACTCTATTTGTTCGTGACGAAGCGGGTGATCTTCAGCTACATCGCGCGCCCTATCGCGTGGTTCGACCGCAACGTCGTCGACGGGGGCGTCAATCTGTCGGGATGGAGCACGCGGATGTCGGGCGCGGCGTTGAGTAGATTGCAGACGGGCCAGATTCAAACCTACAGCATGTGGCTTGCGGCGGGCGGGCTGTTCGTCCTGCTCGTACTTTGGGCAATGGGGGTATAACGTGGGACTGCTCAGTTGGATCATCGCAGTGCCCTTCATC
>JBAZRU010000409.1:0-6689 GCA_041662805.1 Candidatus Hydrogenedentales bacterium
TGCTTTTCACGCAGGTGCTGTACGGACGCGCGCTCTACACGAGCAGCGTCTTGATCGGCGTGTGGTGGATCTCCGTGATTGCCCTCCTGATTATCTCGTACTCCTCGCTCTACATCATGTCGCGCAGGGCCGAAATGAGCCGGGCTTCGGGCTGGGCCGGACTGATTGCGCTGATAGTCATCCTCAAGATCGGGATAATCTACTCCACGAACATGACCTTGATGATCCGCCCCGACCTTTGGCAGGAAATCTATCGCACGAAACCCACGGGGCTGACTTTTGGCACGGGCGATCCGACGGTCATGCCGCGCTGGTTGTTCATGATGCTGGGTTCAATCGGCGTATGCGGCATCGCGCTGCTGTTCCTGGCGATGAAGCAGAATCTTGCCGATGGCGTCGCCCCCTTCCTGCGCCGTTGGGCGGGGCGTCTAATTGCGGCGTTTACGGTGGTGCAAATCATACTTGGGATTTGGGTGTATCGCGCGCAACCCGCGGCGGTTCAAGATGCCTTGGGCGGCGAGACGTTCTATCGGGCGTGCGCGGTGCTCTGGCTGGCCACCGCCGTCGCGTTGATCGTGCTGGGCGGAATCTTGAGTGCGAAAGGCGCGGCAACGTGGAAGTTTTCCACGGTGCTGGCGCTGGTGAGTTTTGTGAACGTCGTCGCGATGGTGTTGGTGCGCGACGGCATCCGGTTTGTCGCGTTGGGGCTTGCGGGCTTCGACATCTGGGACCGGGCCGTCAGCACGAATTGGTCGACGGTAATTTTGTTCTTGGTTCTGTTCGTGGCGGGATTGGGCGCGATGGGGTGGCTCATCAGCGTCGTGGCGCGAGCCAAACCCGTTGACGAGCGGTATGCGTAACCACGAGGAGCGAGTCCACCATGGCAGATGACGGCCAAGACTCCAAGGTCCAGGACGCCGCGGAAGAGTCGATGCCGCGTCGCGTGTTTTTCGCGGCGGGCGCAGGCTTGGTAGGCGCGTGCTACGCCGGGGCCATTGGGTATCCCGTGTACCGGTTTCTATCGACGCCTGCGCACAAATCGGCGGCGGAGGAAGCGGCACTGAGGGAAGTCTCGTTTTCGGCAGATAAGCTTCCCGCGCCGGGCACCGCATATTTGTTCAAGTTTGGAAGCCACAACGCAATTCTGATTCGTCTTGAGGACAGTTCTCTGGTCTGCTTCGACAGGACCTGCACGCACTTGGGGTGCACGGTCGAGTTTCAACCAAAAGAGAAGCGCATACATTGCGCCTGCCACGGCGGCGTTTACGACATGAATACCGGAAAGAACGTCTCCGGGCCGCCGCCAAAGCCGCTCAAACAGTACAGGGTGGAGGTTACTGCCGATGGGCAAGTCGTCATCTCTCGAGCATAGCGTTCCGTCGCGAGGCCTCTACGGCTGGCTGGACGAGCGCATCGGCATCGAGGACGTGCTCGTCCACGCCAGAGAAAAGACGGTGCCGCAGCATAGCCAGAGTTTCTGGTACTACTGGGGCGGCATCACGCTGTTTCTGTTTTTGGTGCAATTGCTGACGGGCGTCTTGCTGTTGGTGTATTACCAGCCCGGGGCGAACGCCTACGAGTCGGTGCGGCAGATTACGTATGACATCGATTTTGGGTGGTTGATACGGTCGGCGCATTCGTGGTCGGCGAATCTCATGGTCCTGGCCGTGTTCGTGCACATGTTCTCCGTGTTCTTCATGAAGGCTTACCGGAAGCCGCGCGAGTTCGGGTGGTGGAGCGGGCTGGCGCTGCTCGGACTGACCTTTGTCTTCGGCTTCAGCGGATACCTGCTGCCCTTCGACGAGCTTTCGTTTTTCGCGACAAAGGTCGGCTTGGAGATTCCGCAGACAATCCCCGGGTTGGGACCGATCATTGTCTTGCTGGTTCAAGGCGGGGAGATGGTGACTTCGGTGACCATCCAGCGCTTTTTCGCGCTGCACGTGGTCGTCCTGCCGCTGGCGTTCATCGCGATTCTCGGGTTCCACCTCTGGCTGGTGCAGAAGCACGGCAACGCAGTGCCTCCTGGCGAGGAACTGAAACCGGAATCCGAACGCAGAAGCATCCCCTTCTTCCCGAACTTCTTCGCGAAGGATTTGGCGATGTGGCTCATCGCGATGAACGTGCTGGCCATCCTCGCATCAATGTATCCCTGGGGCCTTGGTATTCAGGCGGATCCCGCGGCGGCGGCGCCCGAGGGCATCCACCCCGAATGGTATTTCATGAGCCAGTTCCAAGTATTGAAGGTGCTTGGGCGCTGGTTCCCCGGCGCAGTGGGAGAATACGCAGGAATGGCGTTGTTCGGCGTCGGCGGGCTTCTTTGGGGGCTGGTGCCGTTTTTCGACAAGGATAGCAAGTCCGGTATGCGCGCCCGCATTGCCACATGGTTCGGCGTGCTGGTCGTAATGGGATTGATCATAACGACGATTTGGGGCTACGCAGAGGTCTGAGGAGTCCGCATTCATGAACTACCCATCGTGGGATGTACCAATTATCGGATCGGGCTGGGTGATCGGTGGCATCGCGATCATTCACGTGCTCATCAGCCACTTTGCCGTGGGCGGCGGGTTATACCTGCCCATGGCGGAGCGCAAGATGATGCGCCAAGGCCTGACCGACTGGAAGCCGGTGCTGTTGAGCCACTCGAAATTCTTCCTAATTCTGACGGGCGTATTCGGCGCATCGACCGGTGTAGCCATCTGGTTTGCCATCGGGCTAGCCAGCCCGGAAGCAACCAGCACCCTCATTCACAACTTCGTATTCGGGTGGGCCATCGAGTGGGTGTTCTTCATGATCGAACTCACCACGGCGGCGGTCTATTACTATACGTGGGATCGGATCGACGACAAGCTGCATCTGTTAATTGGCTGGGTGTATGCGGCGATGTCGCTGATGACGCTCGTCATCATCAACGGCATTCTCACCTTCATGCTCACGCCCGGCGCGGCGTGGCTTGAGGTGGCCGGAACTGGGCAAGAAGCGAGCCGTTTCTGGCAGGCCTTCTTCAACCCGACCTATTGGCCAAGCCTCGGACTGCGGACGCTCATCTGTATTACGCTGGCGGGCGTGTGGGCGTTGGTAACGGCAAGCCGCATCGACGGGTTCGAGAAGCCCGCGCTCAAGGCCAGCGTCATCCAATGGTCGGCGAAATGGCTCATCCCCGCATATCTACTGATTCCATTGTTCTTCTGGTGGTATCTCGAGATGGTTCCCAAAGCGCAGTTCGCACTTCTTCAACTCGGCATGGCAACCATCGGCCAAGGCGTGTTCACGCAGGTGACGCGCGCGGCGCTCGTTACGACGATGTCCTCCGCGACGATCGGCGCTATCGTGTACTTCCTTGCCTACCGTAATCCGCGCGACTTCACGTTTGGCCATGCGTGCTCGGTGCTGTTCCTAGCGCTGGCCGCAACCGCCTCGACGGAGCAGGCGCGCGAAATGTTGCGCAAACCGTATGTGGTCGTGGGGCACATGTATTCGAACGGCATCCGGGAGAAGAAAGACGTCGAGCGCTTCAACCGCGATGGTTACCTGGCCTCGTCGCTGTGGGTCCGGCCCGAGGAGCGCGACGCGTGGGCGCGCATGGACGCGCAACCGCCGGTGGCAACGCCGGCGCCCGGACAGGTGACTCCCGCGGCGGACGTCGAGACGCCGGGGCTCAAGGCCCAATTCGCGCTCGACCACACCGCCCAGCTTGCGCGCGGCGAATTGATGATGCGCGGCCAGTGCATGGCGTGCCACACCGTGGGCGGATATCGCTCGCTGAAGCGTCTCCTGGCCGGGCGCGACCGCGAAGCCATCGTAAGCATTCTGAAGATGCTCCACGAATACAAAGAAGACACGAAGTACCGGGCGTATATGCCGCCGCTCGTGGGAACTGAGCAGGAGATCGCGGCGTTGGGCGATTATCTTGCCGAGAAGGTGGTCGTTGCGCCGCCCGTCGAGCAAGATGTGACGGTGGCGACTGCCGCGCCGGCTGCGGCTCCTGCTACGGCTCCGAGTGCACCGGTAGCGCCCAGCGCGCCCGCGACGCCTTCGTCTGAATCAAAACCAGCGCCGGCAACTCCACCCGTTGCACCCGCCGTACCCGTGGCTCCGGCCCCTTAAAGTTCATATTCGTAGCGCCCGGCCTCCGTGCCGGGCGTCCCTGCCTGCATTCGGTAGCCTGCATTCGGTAGCGCCGCGATCGCCGAGCGCGGCACACGTTAGTGACAGCCGTCGGGTTTTCCGCAATCCTTCGAGCCGCGTAGTCTTCCCCGTTCACCCTTCGCCACGGCAATCGACCGAGGCCATCAACACGCCCTCATCCGGTAGAACCCTTGGGCCCATCCGTCCCACAGGTTCCATCCATCCCGCCTGTCCAACAAAGTCTCAGCGAATTTGGGTCTTCAATCCAAAATCCAATGATCCATTCCCCCTACCCGCCGCCATACGGGTCACTCGACGCCTTCTCTCCTCCCTTTCTCCCCCTGTCGCTCCCCCTGCGCCCACCGTCTCCACGGCCTCCTCGGCCATCGGCAATATCGGCTGGTTCCGCGCATGCCGCGCCTCGTTCGCGCTTGTCACCCGCACTGCCGGCTTGTCGCGAAACACGCACTTGTTCTCGCAGATGCCACACCCAATGCAAAGGTTCGGATCGACACGAGGAGTCTTCAACACTTTGGTTACACCGTCGCGCAGCGTAACGGTAGTCTCGACGAAATAGATCGCCTTCTTCGGCAACGGACAATGCTCTTCGCAGATCATGCACTCGCGCCCATACGCATACGGCAGACACCGCGTCACGTCGAACGCCGCAAGCCCAATCTTCGTGGTCTTCTTCTCATCGACGGGCAACGGCCGGATCGCTTCCGTCGGGCACACCTGCCCGCACACCGTGCACTCGTACTCACAATACCCAAGCATCGGCACCAGCCGCGGCGTCCACATCCCCTCGATGCCCGCTTCCAAAAACGTCGGATGCAGCGCGTTCGTCGGACATGCCTTCATGCACAACCCGCACTGCACGCAACGCTCCAGGAAATCGCGCTCGGACCGCGCCCCCGGCGGTCGAATCAGCCCCGGGTTGAACACGCGCCCCTGTGCCTCCGGCGTCAGCCGGAACGCAAGCAAGGTCCCCACGCCCGCGATACCCGATCCGATCAGCATGCGCCGCGACAGGTCCAGCGGCGCCACTTCCTGCTTCTTCCACGGCGGGAAAACCGCGAACCGGCCCGCGCCCCAATTGCACCGCGCCGCGCAGTTCATGCAAAGCATGCATTCCGACGGCTGCCACTCCTCCGGCTTGTCGGGGTCCGCCGCGCCTTGGCAATTCGTCTTGCAGATCCCGCACTGACGGCAATCCTCCGCGTTCTTCACAAGCCGTATCAACGGCTTGCGCGCGAAGCACCCCAGCAGCGCCCCCAGCGGACACAGGTACCGGCACCAGAATCGTTTGCGCACGAGATTCAACAGCACGATCGCCGCGAAGATCGCCGCAATCAGCGTGCTCCCCTCGAAGGCTTGCCGCGTATCGATGAACACGTGCTGACGCATGAACCGGTACGCAGGCTCCGTGACGCTCGTCGCATGCACCGGCCCCACGTGCGGGTCCGCGTGGTACACCGACGTAGCCCCCTCTTCGACGGCATACTGCACGCCCGGCAACACGGTCGTGACCGCGCTTCGATACAGAATGGAGAATGGATCGAGGTATCCGATGGCATGCGTCCCGAACAGGGACATCACAAGCAGCGCGGCTAGGATGTAGTACTTCGCGCGATGCCACGGCGTCCATCGCTCCGTCGACACCAGCACATTCGTCGGCGGCGTGCGCAACGCGCTCACCATCGTGTTGATGGTCCCCAGCGGGCATACCCATCCGCAGAACACGCGCCCCAGCAGAATCGTCACCACCAGCGTGACGCACCCGAACAACAACGCGACCGGCAAGGCATGCGCCGCCAGCGCCGTTGCGATCATCACCAGCGGATCGAAAAGAAAGAACCCTCCGAGCAGCGCGCTTGGCTGCCCCGATTCGGGGTGACGCGCCGCCACGAGGGTCCACAGGAAGAAAAGTAGAAATCCGCCCTGAGACGCCCGCCGGATCCAGCGCACCGCCTTGACCCGGCTTTGGTACGTCACGCTATGGAAATCTCCTTCGGGTTCAGCGATCTGTAGTCTATCGTGCCAAGGCCTGCCGCTTGTCCTGCCACCACTGACTCGATTTCCTCGGGCTTGAATCCAAGCAACCCCGCCCCGAAGGCGTCCAGCGCCACGATGTCCGTGCCCGCCGCGACCGTATCCATCCGCTTCACGTCGGCGGGATCTCCGCCGGTAGGCCCATTGGCCGTCAGAATGCGGATTGCGTCGGCCACGCACAGCCGCGGCTTCATGAACTTCGTAATGTCGCACAAGCAATCCGACAGATTCTGGTGCCACTTCTGACGGTCGTTCGCAATCCCCATGTAATTCTTCATGCACAACGTCATCTTCGCGATGCTGTGCGTCTTCACCACCGGCGCGTTTATCACAAGGTCTGCCTCAACGATTTCCGGATACACCGGCCAACTCTTGAGGATCTTCCCCCCGATGTTCATCTCGCGAAAACGCGCCTCGTCGACAAATACGACTTCGGCCCCCGCCTTTTCGGCCGCATCCGCGATTCCACTGCTCTTGTACGCCAACTTCGCTTCGTGGCACGGGAAGTCCCC
>JBAZRU010000410.1:0-6657 GCA_041662805.1 Candidatus Hydrogenedentales bacterium
AAGCTGGGCAGAGTCGTACACGCGCACGTCTTTGATCCACCCGTTGAAATAGTCGGCCGCGCCGAGACCGATTCGAAGCGGCTGCTCGTTGGACAAGTCGTAGAGCGCAGGATCGAAGGCCGTGCTGGATGCCACGGCCTTTCCGTCGATATAGAGGCTGAGGCGGTCGCCCTTGCGCACGACGGCCAAGTGCCGCCAGCCCGGTTCGAGGGCCGTGTCGGACGTCGCGTTCTTGCCGGCCTCGATACTGAACACTTTGCCTGTCGGCAGCACTCCGCAGAACAGTCTGCCTTTGTAGACCGCCATCGACCACGCCCTGCGGTACTTCGTGTCGGTCGTATCCAGGGGTTGTCCGAACGGTGTCCACGTATCCTCGCCGTCCAGCCGGAAGACCTGCGCCGAAGGCAGTGTTCCCACGTACAGTTTCCCGTTGTACGCCATCATGCCCATGGTCTCCAGTTCATCGGCGGCCTTGCCGCGTGTCGAAAAGACGCCCGCCGCGTCCATGCGATAAACGTACGCCATCGGCCACGTCGACACGTGCAACCGGCCTTCGTACACGGCAAACGAGTAGTCTTGACTGATCGGCGGATTGATCGTGCCGCCCACGTACGACCACTCCGTTCCATCGAAGGTGAAAGGACCGCCGGGTTGATCGTAGGAGACCATGTACAGTTTTCCATTGAAGACGCTTGGGTTCAGCACGCGCCGTCCCGGATTGCCGCAATACGCCCACGCCGTGTCCCCTTCATATCGATACAGGCCGAATCCATCCTGCTTGAGCGTCGTTGCATAGAGCTTGCCCTTATACACGCCCATGCCGCCCATCGTAGCGGACTCGCCCGTCTCGGGATTCGACAGCGCGCCGCAGGAAATCCACCCCGTGCCGCCGTCGTACCGATACACTTTGCCGCCGGGGGTCGTGTTGGGCGATGCGCCCAGCGAAGAGCCCGTCGTGTCGTAGTAGCCCGTGCCCGCGTGGAGTTGACCGTTGTATACCGCCAGCGACGCCACCGCATTGCTCTTGTCGGGGCTGCCGCAATCGGTCCACCCGGTTCCACCTTCGTACCGGTACACATGCCCGGATTCGTTTTCACCTGACTCGCATGTTGCCGCATACAATTGCCCATCGTGCACGGCCATCCCGAAGATGAATATGGCGTTTCCCGGACGCCCGCAATCGGTCCACTGCGCTTCGGCCTGTGCGTTGTCGATTCCCGCATACACGGTGCGATAGTTGGGCTGGGAGTTGCCCACGCCCGAGCACGTCAAGATGCCCACGTTCAGGCCGCGCCGCGTGGCGGGATCGAACTTGCTAACCACATCGCCCAGGCCGTCGTCCAGCACGGCCTCGGTGCACACCCACGCAGAGATGGTGAAATCGCCAGTCCCAAACGACGGGGCGGTTTCCTTCGGCACTTCGAGGTAGGCCACCCTGCCATCCAAGCGCGCAGCGCGCGTCCCATCCGGCGCGGGTGCATCGAATACAACGCCATGGTTCACGGCATGGCGGCCTTGGGCAGAGCGGTCCTGAGCATCTTCGATCAGCGGCCAATGCGCAATTGGGTCAACGGCTCCTGCCGTCGCCGCAGCGCACAGACCCAAGACAACCACGTGCGCACTCACCATCATAGATCGCCGCATTTCCCGCGCCGTCTCAAGGATATTTCGCATCACCATGTCTCACTCTCTGTTAAGGTAATCCCAGTGTGTTCGAGTCCGTCAATACGGATGCCATCGTTCAAATGGGTGCGCCCGCGCTGGCGAATTACGCGCTCAAGCGATCTGCGCCACGAAGTATAGCCGGGCTCTTAGCCGTTCTTTTCTTGGGATATCCGGGCGATGATGTTGGTGGTTGAGCGGCCTTCGACGCCGGGGATGATGGCAATGCTTCCGCCGTATCCCTCCACGGCCTTGCGCTCTTCCTGGACGATGGTGTCGATGGTGTAGTCACCGCCTTTGGCATACACGTCTGGCTTGAGCGCCTTGAGAACTTCCAGCGGCGAAGGTTCGGAGAAGATGGTGATGTACGACACGCAATCCAATGCGGACATCACAACGGCGCGGTCGCCTTCGGAAATGATCGGCCGTTCCGGACCCTTTACCGCGCGCACGGAGGCGTCGCTGTTCAAGCCGACGACGAGAATATCGCCGAGTGCCGCAGCGCGCTGAAGGTAGGTGATGTGGCCGACGTGGAGGATGTCGAAGCATCCGTTGGTCCACACGATGCGGCGGCCTTCCTCGCGCTGGCGCGCAAGCAAGGTCTTGAGTTCATCAATAGTCTTTAGTTTTGAAGGACCCGAATTGCCCAGCAGCGCGCTTTGAAGTTGTGCCACGGGCACGGTGACGACGCCTTCCTGGGCCACGGCGATGCCGGCGGCGGCGTTGCCGATGGTGGCGGCCTCGCCCAGCGTTGCGCCCGCGGCCATCGACACGGCGACGGCCGCGGTGACGGTGTCGCCCGCGCCGGTCACGTCCACCACGTCAGCGGGCGTCACGGTCACCGGGTATTCGTTCACGCTGCCATCCTCCTGGAAGACGAGGACGCCTTTGGGCCCGCAGGTGATGGCCGCGTTCTTGCACACCTTCAACAGCGCGCGAGCGGCTTGGTGAAGGCTCGCATCGTCCACGACGTCGATACCCGTGCCGATTCCGGCTTCGCGGTCGTTGGGGACCATGATATCGAAGCCTTTGAAAGCCCCCGCGCGCGATCGGGAATCGCCGACGGTGAGGAGCTTATGCTTCTTCGCAAGCGCAACGACTTCCGCGAGGACGCGCTCGGTGACCACGGAAGCGACCTGATCGGTCACGACAATCGCATCCACCTCGGGCGCGCGCACTCGGATGTTGGCGATAATTTGGTCTTCGACGTCGCCCTCGACAAACACCGGCTTTGGCGTGTCGGTGCGAAGGATTTCTTGCGTGGGAATATTGAACCCGCCGGCACGCAGTTTTCCGTACGTGTTTGTGGCGCGCGTTGGGTTGACCACCAAGCCGGAGGTGTCCACATTGCGCACGGCAAACTCGCGCCGGACGATGTCCGCGTTGTTGTCGTCGCCAACGTAGCCGACCATGTAGGTCTTTGCGCCGAGCGCTGCCACGTTGCAGGCGGCATTGCCCGCGGCCCCGGGATTGTACTTGCGCCGGTGCACTTCGTAAATGGGAATCGGCGCTTCGAGACTCACGCCCGTGACGACGCCGTACACGTTCTCATCCAGATAAATATCGCCGACGACCAACACGCGCACGCTACTGAAACGCGCCAAGAGGTCGTTGAACCGTGCAGAATTGAGACCCAAAGCAGTATCCTCCTCGACTTCCGAAAACGGTGGGATTCCGATGGATTCTAGCGAGTGCACTCCACGGGGTCAATGCTGCGTTTCCCGGCATGATGCGGACGTTGGCAGATGACCGTTGACCGCGTCTCAGAGGCATAGACCCCGTATCTGGTTGTGCCTGCTTCGCCGAAGCAGGCGCTGTCTACCAATTGTAGGCGCGATATGCCGCATTAGGGTTTAGCCGCAATCTTCGGGCAACCGGTAGCGCAGCGATCACCGAGCGCCGCGCCGGGATAACCGCGGACTGCGATTTAGGATCGGGAACGCGGAAAGAGGATTTGAAAGTTCAGATTGGAGATTTCAGAGAAAGCGACGCATTCAGGAATTGGGCAAACGGGAGTTGTGGGCGCGTTGAGCGCGGCGGCGGGAGCGCGTACAATTTCGGCTTGGCTGTCTTGGCGCTGTTCAACCCATGGGAAATGGAATGCATGCGGAGAGGAATGTCGACTGTGCGGGGGGGGAGCGCGCGGTTTGGGTTTACGTTGGTGGAGTTGTTGGTCGTGATTGCGATCATCGGGATCTTGGCGGCGTTGTTGTTGCCGGCGTTGGTGCGGGCGCGGGAGAGCGCGCAGCGGGCGTCGTGCGCAAATAACCTTCGGCAGATCGGCATTGCCTTCGAGCTGTACGTACAGGAGAACAACGAGAAATATCCGGCAGCGCAGGATCCACTGAGCACCAGCCCGTATTACTGGCTTTGGATGGGGCGTGGATGGCGGACGTTGCTGACGACGTATATCCCTGGAAACAAGGACAATCCGGGCGTATTTTGGTGCCCGAAGGACCCAAGGTCGGAGAACAAGTACGAGAGCACGTCGTACGCGTATTCGATGGCGTTCTATCATTCGCCGGAGCAAATCGATGCGATGTCGGAGGTCTCGGATAACTATCAGGGGGCCGTGGACACAGTGCCGCAGCGGCTGTCGGCGGTGCGATATCCTACGCGAAAGATCATCGCTGGGGAGTGGTATGCAAACCATTCGGCGTTCGCGAAGGACGAGGGGTGGTTTTGCGAGGGTGGCGCACGGTTGTTCCTGTTCGCGGACGGGCACGTGGAGTATTTGCGGTGGGATGAGATGCAGACCGCGAATGACGGATTGCCGAATCCGAACCTGACAAAGGGTGGGGTCGGGGGAGTGGATGTGCGGTGAGTTTGTGGGAAGGAAGTATAGGACCTATAGGGCCTATGGGACCTATAAGTCCTATGGGGCCTGAAGGACCCCAAAGACCCAAACGACCTGTGAGGCCAAGGCGAGCTGCGGAGCCGAAGTGTGTAGCGGCCCGCGCGGCCCGCGCGGGCCCCTTGACATAGACAAGCGCGTAGTGTCACGCTTCAGTGCGAGAGTGTGACTTTCCCAGTTGGAATGCTGTATCCGGGGCAATTCCCCGGCTGCGGGTCGGTTGCGGAGATTGCAGTTGTGACGCCTGATTCGGTTGAACGCTCGGATCGGCTGCGGGCGCTGCTCGCGGATCACACGGTTGCCATGCCTGGAGCGATCAATGCGTTGAGCGGGCGGCTGATCGAGCAGGAGGGGTTTGAAGCCATCTACCTTTCCGGCGCGGTGCTGTCCAATAGCGTGGGCGGGATGCCGGATGTAGGGTTGATGACGCTCACGGAGTCCGTGGCGCATTGCGCGGCCATCGCGAATGCCACGAGCATACCTATAATCGCGGACGCGGACACGGGCTATGGAGGCCCGGAGAACGCGGCGCGAACAGTGCATCTGCTGGAAGCGGCAGGGATCAGCGGTATTCACCTCGAGGATCAGGAATTCCCGAAACGGTGCGGTCACCTCGACGGCAAGACGCTCGTTTCCATGGAGGCGTTCTGCGAGAAGATCGCGGCGGCATCGGAGGCGAAGTCTACAGACGATTTCTTGTTGCTTGCGCGGACGGACGCGCGGGGCGTGACCAGTTATGACGACGCAGTGAAGCGCGCGCACGCGTATCTGGAGGCAGGCGCGGACGGGATCTTCCCGGAGGCGCTGCAGGGAGCGGAGGAATTCGCGCGGTTCGCACAGGATGTGGACACGATACTCCTGGCGAACATGACGGAATACGGAAAGACGCCGTACCTGAGCGTGGACGAATTCGCGGAAATGGGATATAACATCGTCATCTTCCCCGTGACGCTGCAGCGGATTGCGATGAAGGCGATGCAATCGGCGCTGCAGGAACTGCGGGCGGCGGGCACGCAACGCGACATGCTCGAGTTGATGCAAACGCGCCGCGAGTTGTACGAACTGCTCGATTATCAAGTTTAAACCCGGAGCAAGGCCGGGTGCCTGGTGTCAATCGTAATCCATGGAGGGTAGGGTCATGTCCGAAGATAATTTCCGGCCTGGACTGGAAGGGGTCATCGCGGGCGACACGGAGATCGCGTGCGTCGATCAAGGCGTGCTTCTATATCGCGGTTATGCCATTGAGGATTTGGCGGAGAAGGCTACGTTTGAGGAGGTGGCCCATCTCCTGCTGTACGGCGAACTCCCGGATCAAATGCAACTCGATGTACTCAAGGCAGTCGTCGAAGAGGCGCATACGCTCCCGAAACCGGTGGTCGACGCGTTGCGACTAATCCCGCACGACGTGCCGATGATGGATGTGCTCCGAAGCATGGTGTCGTTCGCGGGGCATTACGATCCGGTGAAGGGGAATGATTTTTCGGCGATGTATCAGCGGGCGTTGTGGTTGATCGGCCAATCGGCGGCAATCGTGTCCGCGCGGTACCGGCTGTTGAACGGGAAAGAACCCATCGAGACGATGTGCGGTCTGTCGCATGCGGCGCAGATTCTGTATCAGGCGCAGGGGATCGTGCCCGATGCGTTGTCGGCGCATTTGCTCGACTTAACGCTGATCCTCTACGCGGAACACGAGTTCAACGCGAGCACGTTCACGTGCCGGGTCATCTGTTCGACGATGTCGGACATGGTGTCCGGGGTGACGGGGGCTATCGGCGCGCTGAAGGGCCCGTTGCACGGCGGGGCCAATGAGGCGGCCATGGAGATGTTGAAGCAGTTCAAGACCGCGGACGAGGCGAAGGCGTGGATTGCGAATGCGCTCGCGACGAAACAGAAGGTGATGGGGTTCGGGCATCGCGTCTACAAGCACGGCGATCACCGGGCGCGAATCCTGGAGCGCGAACTGCGCAAGCTCGCGGAGAGTAAGGGCGAGCAGGAGTGGATGGCGATTTATGACGCCATCAAAGATCCGATGGTCAACGACAAGAAGATCTTCCCGAATGTGGATTATCCCTGCGGCTTGACGTATTACCTGCTGGGGCTACCGCTGGATTTGTATACGCCCTTGTTTGTGGCATCGCGGA
>JBAZRU010000411.1:0-6643 GCA_041662805.1 Candidatus Hydrogenedentales bacterium
AGTCTTGTATCATTCATGCTTCGTAACGCCGCCTTGCTTGTAAACCATCGCCCTTTCGCGAAGCCGGAAACCGCTGCTTCATTTAACCCTCACGTTGTCTTCGACTTCCCCGGCGATTCCGTCACTTGCGCATGAATGCGTTTGCCCAATCGGGCCAAAGCTTCCGACCTGTCGAACGGGTCGAGATGAACGTTTACAATGGAGAACGATTTCGTGTTGTCCAATGCTTGCGTGAGGGCCTGTTCAAGCTCGCCTTCCGTATGCGCCTCGCACCCCCACCCCGCGCCAAGAAGCTCCGGCCACCGGTGATACTGCCAGTTGTGGATATCGTTGAATGGGCCATCGAGGATGAACCGCTCGGTCGTGTAGCCCTTGTTGTTGAGCACGAAGACGATGGGGTTCAAGCCGCAGCGAACCACCGTCGAAAGCTCTTGGCCGGTCATTTGAAACGCGCCATCGCCCACAAAAACCATGGGTCTAAGTGTACGCCTGTTGATCTGCGCTCCAATGGCCGCCGGCACGGCAAATCCCATCGAGGTGTAGTACGCGGGACTCACGAATTCGGAACTGCGGTGAATGACTAGGTCCGCCCCTCCGAACAGGCTGTC
Source organism: Candidatus Hydrogenedentales bacterium (assembly GCA_041662805.1). Lineage (GTDB taxonomy): Bacteria > Hydrogenedentota > Hydrogenedentia > Hydrogenedentales > SLHB01 > JAIBAQ01. The sequence continues at coordinate 609 of JBAZRU010000411.1, forward strand.
TCCCGGATCGCAAATAACGACGGTGTTCTCGTCCAAGCACTCGTTGATGCGCGCCCAGAATCGGCGCACCGTGATCGGTTTCGCGGGCTGTGGGCGAAACGGCTTTTGCTCGGCGCGCGCCGCAGACGCCACGTTGCGCCGCGGACCCAACGGACTCTTGAGCATTCCTTCCATGAAGTCTTTCAGCAGAACTTCCTCAAAGTGGTGGTACTTGATCGAGATCCGCGACGACGTTGCGCTAATCGTTCGATTCGTATCCAGCCGTGCGGTGTAAATTCCCATGTTGATGTCCGACATGAATTCGCCAAGACTCAACAGACAATCCGCGCCTTCCACCGCACGCGTGACACGCTCGTGCCCCATCGCCCCTTCGTAGATCCCCAAGTACTGCGGGTGCCGTTCCGAGATAACGGATTTCCCCAGGAGCGTCGCGGCTACGGGGTATCCCGTCCGCTCCACGAGTTGGAGCAGGAGGCCTTGCAGGCCGAACCGATGCATTTCCACGCCTGCCAGAATCACCGGGCGTTTCGCGGCGCGCAACATTGCGGTTGCCTCTCCGATCACCTCGCGAAGCGACTTCGCATCGCTTGCCTCGGGCGCCTCCTTGGCGCGTGCCGGAATCGTCACGGGCTGATTCACGACATCGCGCGGCAGTTCCAAGTAGACGGGCCGCTTGTGGCGCTTGCACAACGCAATGGCGCGGTTTATCTGCTCGGGAGCGGAATCCCCCAACACTTCGGCACACACGGTGACTTCTTGAAAGACTCTGAGCTGCGTGTCGAAGTCCTTGACCCGGTGATGGAGAAACGGTGATCGAATGCGCTCCTTCATTCCCGGCGAACCGGCAATCACGATGAGCGGCGATTGTTCCGCGTAGGCTTGCGCAACCGCATTCACCACGCTCAGCCCGCCGACGCAATAGGTCACGCAGACCGCGCCCAATCCGTTCACGCGCGCGTAGGCATCCGCCGCGAAACCGGCCCCGTTCTCCGTACACGTCCCTACCACTTTCAGCGGACCGCGCGAAAGAAGATCGTAGAAACTCAGGATGTAATCGCCCGGCACACCAAAAACATGCTTCAACCCGGCTTCGGAAAGACTCCGGACCAGGTACTGCCCAACGGTCATAGCCATATCGGTATTCCCCCCTAAGGATAGTCATGGTTACGCTCTCGTCAACAAACAGCGTCCCCGAAACAACAATCACGTTTCGAAGACGACTCGGAAAGTCTCCCCCGCCCGATAGAAGCGGATCTCCAGCGTCCTTTACGGACACGCGGAAACTCGAGATTTCGCATCCTGGGGCAATTGTATGCTTATTGAAGCAGACCACGCAGGTGTTCTCAATTGAATTCTTCGTAATCGGGCTTTGGCTTGCCTCATCCCCACGACAAATGCCCCTTTCAGGCGTTACTCACGACGACCCCCCGTCTGAAGTCTTGCCCTGGGCAGGAGAGCCGAACTGCCGCTTATGAATTGACAAGCACAGTGAGTATCATTAACAGGTTCGTACGGCAAGAAGCGGGGGTAGCTCCAGTGGCCGTCGCAAGATTCTATATGTGTAGTAAGGCACAAGCCAAGGTCGGCGGGCGCTCATTGGCAAAACTCGTCGGTTCGAATCCACATCCCCGCTACTCTCGCGGGTGCACAATGCCAACCGAAGGAATGGGAAGTACCACTCGCCATGAACACACCTTCCGAATGTAAACGGTTTGGAGCTCTGTTAGCCGCTGTTATTGGGTTGACCGGTTGTCTCTGTGGTCAAATGAAGACGCGTATTGACGATCAACGCTCCGTGAACACAACGATGGAAGGAATGACGCACGGTGCGCCCGAGGCCCCACTCATTCCACGGAACGTCCTCATGGGAGACCCCGAAAGGTCAAGTCCGTGCTTGAGTCCGGACGGAACAAAGCTGGCCTTTCTTGCGCCGTTGGACGGAGTAATGAATGTGTGGGTGGCTCCGTTAGACGATGTGGAAACGGCGCAGGCGATCACGAAAGACACACAACGCGGCATCCGCAATCTCTATTGGGCCCATACGAATGAGCACGTCCTCTATCTTCAAGACAAAGGCGGTGACGAGAACTGGCACGTCTATCTGACAAACGTTACGACGATGGAAACCAAGGATCTGACCCCCTCGCCCAAGAGTATATCTGCGCAGCTATATTCGAGTTACCGGTTTCCTCGCGAGATCCTTGTGGGACTCAATGAACGGGATCCGCGATATCACGACCTCTACCAAGTCAACCTCGATACCGGAGCGCGAACGCTCGTGCAAGAAGACCCGGGCTTCATGGCCATCACTGTAGACAATGGTCTCCGCGTCCGGGCCGGTGAGCGCCAGACTTCCGACGGCGGCAAAGAGTTTCTGATGCCTGCGAAAGATGGAACCTGGGAAACCTTCCTCAAAGTTGGCCTTGATGACAGCATCGCTACGGCGGCTGTAGGCTACGACGAAACCAAGAACCGCTTGTATCTGTCCGATAGCCGAGGCCGCAATACGTCCGCCCTCACCGCTATTGACCTGGCCACGGGAAACCAAGACGTCCTGGCGCACGACGCGCAAGCAGACGTCGCGAGCTTCTTGGTCCATCCACAGAGTGGAACTATCCAAGGCGTTAGCTTCAACTACACGCGAGAACAGTGGCGCATTCTCGACCGCTCTCTGGAGAAAGACTTCGAGTACTTGCGTGCTGCGCAGGAAGGCGACATCGCCATCGTGAGCAGAACCCTGGATGACCGCTTGTGGGTGGTCTCCTACAACTCGGACGAAAGTCCCTTACTCTATTACCTCTACCGGCGCGGAGCCGAGTCGTCAGAGAGATCACTGCAGTTTCTTTTCGCGAATCGCCCTGCGCTGTTGAGACAGCGCCTGACGCAGATGCGGCCTGTCGTCATTTCCGCTCGGGATGGGCTCGACTTGGTCAGCTACGTCTCTTTTCCCAGGGGTTCAACCTCCAATGGCGAGCTGAAGCCGTCGCGCCCCTTGCCCATGGTGCTCTGGGTGCACGGCGGGCCGTGGTCTCGATCTCGTTGGCGCTACGACCCTATTCACCAGTGGCTGGCGAACCGCGGCTATGCTGTTCTCGACGTGAACTTCCGCGGCTCCACCGGGTTTGGCAAGGAATTCGTCAATGCCGCCAATCGGGAATGGGGCGGGAAAATGCAGGAAGATCTTCTCGACGCGGTGGATTGGGCGATTGAGAAAGGAATCGCAGATCCGGAACGAATAGCGATTTTCGGCGGCAGCTATGGCGGCTACGCTACACTGGTGGGGCTTACCTTCACTCCCGAGAAGTTTGCGTGCGGCATTGACCTGGTCGGGCCCTCCAATCTCGTCACTCTGCTCAGTTCCTTTCCAGAGTATTGGGAACCCATAATCCAGACCTTCATTACTCGCGTGGGCGACCATCCCACAGAAGAAGGGCGGCAGTTTCTCCTCCAACATTCGCCCTTGACGTACGCACAGAACATCCGAAGACCTCTTCTCATCGCACAAGGCGCCAACGACCCACGCTGCACGCAGGCCGAGTCCGATCGCATCGCGGAAGCGGTAAAGCAGAACGGCGTGGAAGTCACGTATCTGCTCTATCCCGATGAAGGTCACGGACTTGTCCGGCCTGAAAACTGGCTTTCCTTCTGTGCCGCCGCGGAAGCCTTTCTGGCCAGACACTTGGGCGGGCGCTGCGAGCCGATCGGTAATGCGTGTACAGGATCCAGCTTACAAGTGATGGTCGACACCTCCGGACTTCTGGGAACCCGCGAAGTGCCACCTGAGACGTTGCGCTAACGTTTGCCCGAACCGCTTCTCGCTGGCATCGCCGTTCCATACGTGCGAGCTACGGTTTACCCCTTGATTAATCCGCTTCGCTACGGCGATAATCCGGCGGGTTGTCACGCAATTCACGGGCAATACCTGTTTGGGGGAATCGGACCAAAAGAATCGAGCAAGCTTGGGCGGTGCCTGGCTGGCTAACGCCAAAGCTTTCAGAGATAGATGCTCCACGGAAGTGCCTGTAGAGCAGCACTTCCGCCAAATTCCCAACAATAGGGAAATCAGTCAGGATGGGATTCTCATGAAACCGACACGCAATCAGTTATTATTTCCGTTCCTCATGGTCGCCTCCCTGTTCTTCATCTGGGGATTCTGCCATGCCATGCTGGACGTGCTGAACAAACACTTCCAGAATATCCTGGACGTCAGCAAGACGCAGTCGGGTTTCATTCAGACCTCCGTCTTCGGCGCGTACTTCCTCATGGCCCTGCCCTCCGCTCTGCTGATTCGCCGCATTGGCTACCAACGCGGCATCCTGCTGGGCTTAGTGGTGCTGGCCGTCGGAGCCTTCCTGTTTATCCCCGCCGGGCTCGTATTCAAGACCTTCTGGTCCTTCCTCTTTGCCTTGTTTGTGCTTTCCACCGGTCTGGCATGCATTGAAACCGCGGCGAATCCCTACGTCACGGTCCTTGGCCCGAAGGACGGCGCGGCAGGCCGCCTATCCACGGCGCAGGCGTTCAACTCGCTCGCCTACATCATTGCGCCGACCGTGGGAGGCGCGTTCATCTTCGGTCAACAACAGGAAGCGGGCGTACCCGCGGATTTCAACACCCTGATCATTCCCTACGTGGTCCTCGGCGGCGTCGTGCTGCTGGTGTTCGCCGTGTTCTCTCTGATCAAGCTGCCCGACATCGCAGGAGACAGCGCCGATGGCGAGTCGCTCGACGACGCCTCGACCCACAAAGCCGCTCTGATCCGTCAACCCCATTTCGTGTTCGGCATCGTCACCCAGTTCCTGTATATCGCCGCCCAGGTGGGCGTGAACGCCTTTGCGGTGAACTACATCCTTGAAAACGCCATCACCAAAGACGCGTCCGGCGCGGCCTCCACGTCGCCGCTCTTTACCTGGTATGCCTCTATCACCGGTGCGGCCACACCCGAAGCCACGGCTGCCTACGTGATCACCATCGCCATGATCCTCTACGCGGCGGGGCGTTTCTCCGGCGCGTTCTTCACGCGTTTCATCAAACCGAATCTTCTCCTCTCGCTCTACGGCATCATCAACTCGGTCATCATCTTGCTGGTGATGGCCAACATCAAGCACATCTCCTGGATGATCCTTCCGTTCTGTTGGCTGTTCATGTCCATCATGTTCCCGTTCATCTTCGCGATGAGCCTGCGCAATCTGGGTGAGAAGACCAAGCTCGCCGCCTCGTTTCTGATCATGTCCATCGTTGGCGGAGCCATTGCCCCGCCGTTTATGGGCTGGCTCGCGGACCAATACCACAGCATGGCCATCTGCTTCGTCTTGCCCTTGATCGGCTTCATTGCCCCTACGATTTACGGCTTGGCCTATCCAAGTCTGCTGGAAAAGTCCGGGCGGGCGGCGTGACCTGAAGAGCGGCGCTGGGAGCAGCGACTTCGGGAAGCTTGGCAATGTGTGATGGATGCACATTGCGTGCCACTAATTCTGTCCTTTGAGGAGGCCGAGAATGACACCGACCTTGTTCTCCGTCAGCTACGCCGGATTCTGGGGACAACATCGAATCGATCTGGATTCGTTCGTCACGAAAGCGGCCGATTTGGGTTACCCCGCCGTGGAAATGATGGCGAAACGTCCCCACCTTTCCGTTCTCGATTTCGGCAAGGCGCAGCTCGAATCCCTGCGCAAGCATGCCGATTCCCGCGGCGTTGAGATCGCTACAATCGCCGGCTACACCGATTTCACCAGCGGGAAACAGAGCGCCGAAGTTCCCTTTGTCGAGATGCAGCTACTCTATGTCAAGCAGCTTGCGGCAATGGCGCAGTCTCTGGGCGCAAAGATCATTCGTGTATTCACAGGATACACGACCGACGAGACCGGCTATTTCGCGGATTGGGATAAGTGCGTCAAGGCCATTCGCGAAAGCGCGGCAATCGCCGAGGAATTCGGTGTAACGTTGGGCGTTCAAAACCATCACGATACGGGGATCTCGACCGCCGCGTACGTCGAGTTTCTCGACGAAGTCGGCCACGCCAACTGCAAGGCGATGTA
>JBAZRU010000412.1:0-6582 GCA_041662805.1 Candidatus Hydrogenedentales bacterium
AAACCGCGACAAGCAATAGGAAGAAGACTGCCCGAACCAGCCGGCGGCTGTCCCGGCGCATCGTCTCGCTGATTGAGACCCACTCTATCGGGATGAATACCGTTGCGCTCCCGGCCCAGCCGGACTGGTGGTAGACGAGCACGGTGCCGCGAATTTCAAGGGTAGCCTCGCCGAGACTTCCCACAGGGCGAATGGTGGCTTTGAGTGGACTTGTGTCGTTCATGAATTGCGGTGCCTGACCGTGCGTGGAACAAGTGAGCAGAGTATACGTGCTTCAACGCGCGGAAGTCCAAGGTGGTCCGGTCCCCTCGTGCACCACTCACCCAAATTGAAACGCAACCTCCAATGCGATACGCTCCACCCATGATGAGCGGAAGCAAGAGCTACGAGACCTTTGGGCAAGCTCCGGAATTGGAAGGCGCAACCTGCTGGTTCAATACGGAAGGGCCCCTCCGGCTCTCCGACCTGCGAGGAAAGATCGTCCTCCTCAATTTCTGGACATCCTGCTCCGTCAACTGCATGCATGTGCTGGCGGATCTGGATCGCCTCGAACGCAAGTATTTCGACAGCCTCGTTGTTATCGGCATCCACTCGCCCAAGTATCCCAACGAGAAGAGTTCCGAGAACCTGAGCCGCGCCATCCAGCGCTATGGAATTCGCCATCCCGTGGCGAATGACGAAGACCTCATCATTTGGCGTACGTGCGCGGCCCGCGCGTGGCCAACGCTTTGCCTCATCGATCCCGACGGCGAAGTGGTTGCCGCGTACTCGGGCGAAGGGCATCTCGACGAGGTGGACCAATGGATCGCGGAATTGGTTGACATCCATCGCCCCGTGGGGGGCTTGGACAAGTCTCCATTCCCCCTCTCGCAAGATCTTTCCGACCACTCCCACGAATCTTTGTCCTTTCCGGGAAAAGTTTGTATTGACACGGTCGGCGAGCGCCTGTTTGTCGCCGATTCGGGCCACCATCGCATTCTCGTCTGCGCGCTGGACGGAAAAGTCCTTCACGTAGTTGGCTCGGGCCGCCCCGGGCTGGCAGACGGCGACTTCGAGCATGCCTGCTTTCTTCGGCCGCAAGGCATGGCCTTCGCTAACGAACGGCTCTATGTCGCCGACACGGGCAACCACGCCATTCGCGAATGCGACCTGGCCAAGCGCCACGTGTTCAAGTTCGCGGGCGGCGGGAAACAAGGCACCTACAGCACAATGCGTGGCGGCTCGGACACGCTACTCAGTTCGCCATGGGACCTCGAAATCGTGGACGGCATGCTGTTCATCGCGATGGCCGGTTCCCATCAGATTTGGCGGGGAGCCCTCGAAACGCGCAATCTCCGTCTATTTGCCGGGTCGGGTGTTGAAGGGCTTTCCGACGGGCCCGGCCCATCGGCCCATCTCGCGCAACCAAGCGGAATTTCGCACGGCGAAAACTTCGTGTATTTTGCGGACAGCGAAGTTGGCGCGGTGCGCCGCGCGAACCTGCTTTCATCCGGTCACGTCGAAACGCTGATCGGACGCGGCCCATTCGAGTTCGGCGATCAAGTCGGAACGCTGAGTGCGTCGCGGCTGCAGCATCCGCTGGGCGTCCAATGGTTTGAAGACCGGCTGTATATCGCGGACACTTACAACCACCGAATCAAGGTGTTGTTTCCCCGGGAAAAGTCCGTATCCAACGTCGCCGGTTCGGGCCGGCCCGGATGCGGAAAAGGCATGGGAGGCGCGCTTTACGAACCGGGCGGCATCGCCGCGCATAAGGGAATACTCTACATCGCCGACACGAACAATCATCGTGTCGCGGTCATGAATCTTGAGTCGGGAGAGCTATCCACGTTGCCGATCCGATTTTAGGTTCGCGTTCAGCGCACACATTGGGGGAAATTGTTCTATGGTCACGCTGTTGGTGGTGTCGCATCTGTTCCTTGCTGTGCCTGTTCTCGACGTCGAGAGCAAGACGCGAGACGTTTGGACGGAGCAGGCGTTCGGTATCGGCCAGGAAAAGCACGAATTCACGCCACCTTTCTCGTTCACATACGACGGCAAGCCCTCTGCGCAACTCCTGCCCGCGTGGGGCGCAACCTACGCCGACGGCCCGGAGTCCGACGCTTCGAAGACGGTGATCGTGACATGGCGTAACCCAGCGTCGGCACTCGAAGTGCGCGCGGAGGTGACGCGCTTCAAGGACCTGCAGTCGCCCGCCGTGGAATGGGTGCTCTACTTCAAGAACACCGGAACTGCCGACACGCCGATTCTCCAGAACATCCAGGCGATCGATGCCGGGTTTCCGTTGGAGCGGGCCGGTCAGGCGCGCGTTCATTATGCCAATGGCAGCGAATGCCGCCTCGACGATTTCGCTCCGCATGTGACGTCGCTCGGCCCCAACGCGGATGACCCCCAAGGCGCGTGGCTCGGCGAAGGCAATCCGCTCCATCTCGAATCCAAGCAGGGCCGCTCGTCCTGCGGCACGCTGCCGTTCTTCAATGCGGACATGATGGACCACGGCGTGGTTTCCGCCGTTGGCTGGACAGGTGATTGGACGGCGGACTTCTACCGGACCGACACGGAAATGCGGATGCGGGCGGGCATGCGGCGCACCAACTTCAAATTGCTGCCCGGCGAGGAAGTCCGTTCGCCGCGCATGATGCTTCTGTTCTGGCAGGGCGACCGTTTGCGCGGCAACAACCTCCTGCGGCAATTCATCTTGACCCATCATACACCGCAGGTAAACGGCAAGCCCGCGCAGGCCCCTATCTGCAATGCGACATGGGGCGGCAACTTCGCGGACAAGCACATTGCCCACGGCAAATGGTGGAAAGACCAGGGCCTGCCTCTCGAGTTCCTGTGGGTGGACGCAGGGTGGTACGGCCAGGACACGCCCAAAGAGGGGGCCAATGTCTTCAACAGCAATTGGGGCGCATACACGGGGGATTGGCACGCGAACCCCGGGTATTTCCCCAATGGACTTGCGCCCGTGGGCCAGGCCCTCAACGATATGGGTATTGGCTTTCTGCTCTGGCTTGAAGTGGAACGCGTCGTCGCCGGAACACCGTGGACGAAGGAACACCCGGAATGGATGATGGGCCCCAATGGCACGAACTATCTGTTCAATCTCGGCATCCCCGAAGCACGTCAGATGCTCACGGATTTTCTATCCAAGCTTATCGAAGAAGGCCATATCGGTTGTTACCGGCAAGACTTCAACATGGACCCGCGTCCCTTCTGGGAAGCGGCTGACGCCCCCGACCGCGTGGGGATCAGCGAGATCCGCCACATCACGGGAATGTATGCGTTTTGGGACGAGCTGCGCGCGCGGCATCCGGGGCTGCTCATCGACAACTGCTCGAGCGGCGGACGGCGCATCGACCTTGAGACCATCTCGCGCAGCATGCCGTTGTGGCGCAGCGACGTGCAGTGTTGGCAGGACTTCGGCGTCACCGCCATGCAGGGGCAGACACAGGGATTGGGCCTGTGGGTGCCGTTGAGCACGGGGTGCTGCGACCGCCCGGACACCTACGTGTTTCGCAGCGCGTTGGGACCGGGCATGGTGCTGATCATGCTTGAGTTCGAGCGCGACGTGAACAAGCACTATCCCGTCGATTGGCTGAAAGACCGCATGGCGGAACTCACCGCGGTGCGTAAGTACTTCCTGGGCGACTTCTATCCCCTGCTCACGTTCTCCCTGACCGACGATGTGTGGTCGGGCTGGCAGTTCGATCGTAGCGATTTGGGCGAGGGAATGGTTTTGGCGCTCCGGCGTCCGCAGAGTCCGTTCTCCGTGATGACTCCCAAGCTGCAAGGCCTCGACCCCGACGCCACCTACGAAGTGCAGGATTGGGACACCAAGGAGACGCTGCGCACCACCGGCCGCGAACTACAGGAAACGGGACTGCGCATCGAGATCAAGGAGCAACCAGGATCTAAGCTTTTGCTCTACAGGAAGGTCAGCGGCTAAGGGGGCTTTTCTGGTCTAAGGGACCTAAGAGACCTATAGGCCATATAGGACCTATAAGTCGTCTGGGTTCCTTTCAGCCCTTTAGCCATCCACGAAATGCGACATAACCAGCAAGTCGTGCGTGCGGCCGTCGCGCGCCATGAGCCAATCGGTCAATAAGGCTTCGGGGTTAAAACTCATCTCCTCGAACAATTGCCGCACGTGCGGCTGATCGGCGGCCATCTGTACGAAGATGCGTTCGAGCTTCAGTTCCTTCGCGATATGGAAGACCTCGTTGGCAAGCTTGCGGCCCAAGCCCGCTTTCCGGCGCTCGCCTTTCACGAGAATACGGAGCTGGCCCAGGTGGCGCGTCCACGCGTTCTCGTTGTGATGAAGGCTTGCGTATCCGGCCAGCCCATCTTCGTCTTCGGCTAGAACGGTAATCGTACGCCCCGTCTTGATGTGGTGAACCCACTCGTCGACCACTTCCGGTTTCGTGATATCGACGCGCAAGAAAATGAGGTCGCTTTCGGTGAGTGACTGGGCAAATCCAAGCATGCGATCGCGGTCTTCAGAGGTCATCAACCGAAACGTCACAGGCCGGCCATCGACCGTATCCGTCCAAGGGTAGGTGCGTTTGGAAGACGCGGTCATGCCCACGGGATGCCTCCTCATGCGTTGCGTACTCGTGCGCTTCAGGACAGATTGGCAGACCGGAATTATGGGAACGGAGGACCGAGAAAATCAAAAACGCCCCCTCTCCCCTGTCCGGTCGGGCGGACGTTCGTACTACACCTGCGCTGGCTTTGCGTTACGAGGCGGCAACCGCCCTCTTGACGGCCTTGCGCCTGCGCGGCGGGGCCGGCTTCTTCGCCTTCTTTGCGGCGGGGGCAGCGCATTCCATGCGCTTGCAGAATTCGCCTGCTTGATCGAAGCTCACGTCGACCGCGCGGCGGATTTCCGTCCGGCTCTTCTTGGCCGTTTTGATCCACTCGGCGACGACTTCTTTGCCCTCCTTGGGCAGCCACTTTGAGTGCTCGGCCAAGTCATGGATCAGCTTCTCGGTGCGATCCTGATACTTGTCGACCACCTTGGCCGTTCGATCGAACGCCTTCTTCTGAAGGCCTACGACCTTTCCGGCCAACTTCGCGGCTTTGGACGATGCGGAGACTTTGGTCTTGACCATAGCTCGATCCCCCTCGGTTTAGGGAATATTCCCACTCACAAGAATACGCCTACTTAGGTAAGTGCGCAAGACTATTCCGCGCCGACGGGTATCCTCGCCCAAGCTGTGCCCACCGGCGCGGCGCTCTTGGCAAGTGCAACTCCGCGAGGTTCAGCGGACTCCCGCGAGTCCTACTCTTCGAAGGAATCGTCTTCCGTGCCCGATCCGTCGTACTCCTCGTCGGAGATCTGCTCCGCATGCTGCTCGATTTCGTCAAGCACCGCCATGACCTGTGCGTGATACTCGGGAGGTGCTTCAATATGGCCCCAACCCGCCGCCGTCTGGAACAATCCGTCGTATACGGAGTCGCGATAGCTGCGCATGAGATGTGGAATCTCGCGTTCGGTGAGTATCGAATCCACCAACTCCGCAAGAACCTCGTTATCCAATACGACAACCTTTTCGAGGCGTTCCATGTCTACCTCCATCACTGCCGCGTGCGCGGCGATTGAGGACGAACACACACTAAAAAGACACGCGCATCTTCACGACGCGATCCCAATCCGTCACGTGCACGGTTTGCGTCGCGGGATCGATGGCCGCGCTGCCCTTGCCTTCGAATGAAACCTTGCGAATGGCCTTGCCTTGGGGATGCCGTAGCCGTATCACGATTTCGCTGGGCGCGGTCCGCGCCGGCGGGTCTATCTCCACGTCCATGTAGCCCTTCGCAACGTTGGACTGAATACGGTAGCTTACCGCGCCAAACTGCGTCGGCGCGTTGCGGACGGACACCGCCTTGCCGTCTTCGAGCCAGCGGTCCGTCACGAACGGTGCAAGCCACAGCGCGTCGCCGCGTTCCGTGAGGAACATCGTACGCGACTGCACGAGGAACCAACCGGTCTCGTGCGTCTTGTTCCACGCGGCGATGTTGTGGAAATGCTCCCAGTGGGAGAGGTTCTCCAGGCTCAGCATCGCGGCCAGCGCATTGAAGTAAGAACGAATATAGGGCTTCACGTCATCGCGCAGAGCGCAAATCTCCGCGTTGCGCGCATAGTACGGCTGCACCTTGGCGAAGCCGCCGTAGTTGAACCAATCGGAATGATTCTTCTCGCGCGGATAGTCGCCCATACCCGATTCCAGGAACATCACGTCTTCCATGTGGTCCATGATCCAGTCCGCATCGGTGCCGTCCGCGGGAAACACGCCGAGGGGGACTAAGTGGTGCGACCCCAATTCGATGTCGTAGCACCAGCTCCGGTTTCCGTCCTCGCCTGGGAACACGTCGCCCGTCGGACCGAACGCGTAGAGCATGCCGCTGTAGCCCGGGACATACGCGCCTGTGGACAACGCCACGGCAGGCGTGCGCGCCTGGTTCCAACGGTACGCACGGATGATGTCGTCGTGGAATGCCGCGGCATCGTCGAGCAGCGCCTGCGCATCAGGATGATTGGCGGCCAACAAAACTTGCGCGGTGTCGTGAAGACCCGCG
>JBAZRU010000413.1:0-6569 GCA_041662805.1 Candidatus Hydrogenedentales bacterium
TAAGCTATCGCAGGTGGTGACATGAGCCACCCGTCACCGAGGGTCCCTGCAGGACCTGAAGTGGGAATTGGTCGCGTGTGAGAGGATACACAGGAGAGGAGGTCTTACTATGTGGCTTCTTTGGTGGATTATTGTTCTTTGGGTTCTGAACGAAGTTCTGTAATCTAAGAATCCAGCGAATTCGTAGCGAGTGGAGGAGCGTGTAAGCGTTCCTCCACTCGTGCTTTATAGACCCGATATATTCCACCCAGGTTTCAAACTGCTCAATCCTTCGTAAGTCCTTCCTCTCTCAGCCCCACTTGCTCTTGAATCCACGCCCCCGTCTTTTCGACCACCTCTTCCGTGATTGCGTGCCCGCCTTCATACACCAACCGCGTCACGGGGAAGCCGTGCTGCCTCAACTGCCGTTCCGCATCGCCCCCCTTTTCCGGGGGCGCAACGGGGTCGTCGGGCGAATGCGCCAACAACACGGGGAACGGCGCGATGCTTGGGAGTCTTTCCGCAACGTCGGGAGGAAGATCGGAACAACAAGCAACCAATCCCGCTATGGGCAGCGTCTTTGAGACGGAAAGCCTATAGGCCATCGAGACGCCTTGGCTGAACCCAAGGACATACACTTGGCGCGGGTCAAACACGTGCCGTTCTCCAACCTTGGTAACGAGCCGGTTCATATACCCGACGAAATCGCGAATCGAGTTTTCCTTTTCGTACACGGTCAGCCAGTTGCACCCGACCTTCTTGGGTTCCATTTGCATATAGATCTGATGAGGACCTTGGGGGGCGACCAACAGCATGTTGCGTTTACGCAATGCTGTAAACTGGCGCATGAATCCCCTACACTTCTGCCCGTACCCATGCAAGGCAAGCAAGAGCGCAGGCGGCTTCCCGGCTTCGTTCTCGGGCGGCTGAACGGTGTAGTAGACCGTGAATTCGATGGTCAGCGGATGCACGGTCGAGGCGCTGTCCGCGAACGGACTATCCTTGTGGGGCGGCATGGGGAATTCCTCTGCCCAGTTGTGGCGATATGCGATGGATGCAGCTCGGACTCACGGGTGAGTATAGAAGGCGGAGCCATCGGTTTTGAATCCCCATCTTAACGGAGACTTGGTATCGCGGCGCGGTGCAGCCGTCTTGAGGGAACACTCAAAAGGAGACAAGTGACATGTACACGCTGGTCAATAACATTACCGATGAAATCGCTATCCAAAAAGACAGCATTGTCAGCAAGACGGCCTTTGTGGACGACGCCCTGAAGGCCGTGCTCATGGCCCTGGACTCGGGGCAGGAACTCTCCGAACACACGGCCTCCATGCCCGCCGTAATCCATGTGCTACGGGGCAAATCGAATGTGACGTTGGGATCGGATGTCCACGCGCTTTCGGAAGGGGCGTGGATCCACATGCCGGCAAATCTGAAACATTCCGTGGCAGCAATTGAGCCCACCGTACTGCTTCTCCTGTTACTCAAGAGCGCGAAACCGGCTCAATAGCAGGGGAGCCACGGCACTACCAATATGTATTTTTTGGATTGGGAAAGCGACCAATCCGTAAGATTTGCCCACGACTGGAATGTTGATCCGCTTGCCCCCGGCTGGGGCAATTCCGTGAAACGGCCAGCAAAACAGTGCTGGTCCACGGAGTTTGGATTCATTGGCACGAAACCTGCGTCTTCTCAGCGAATCGTGCCGTCGCCGACAGCTCACAGCGAAGTATCGTTGTGGACTTCGGAGTACTGGGGATATACTGCGGATTCCCGTAAGTTTCTACTCAGTGCAGACGTACGACAAACCGTGAGGTGAATCCCGTGAAAAAGATCGAGGCCATCATTAAACCATTCAAACTCGAAGAGGTTAAGGAGTCCTTGGCTGCCATAGGCATTCAGGGATTGACGGTGACCGAGGTCAAAGGATTCGGACGGCAGAAGGGCCACAAGGAGTTGTACCGAGGGGCCGAATACGTGGTTGAGTTTTTGCCCAAGGTGAAGCTCGAAATCGTCGTGGACGACGGGCGCGTCGAACAGGTCGTGGGCGCAATCGTGAAGGCCGCCTCGACGGGCCGCATTGGCGATGGCAAGATTTTCGTATCGAGTGTGGATGAAGCGATTCGCATCCGAACGGGAGAAACTGGAGAAATCGCGATTAGTTGAAATTGACGGCGCGGGCCGCCAGTCGGTTGAACGCGTAACAGGCGCACTGAGGATGTACGGAGGGAACTATGCACAAGGATTCTAGCCCGAAAGACGTTGTTGATTTGGTGAAAAAGGAGGACGTGAAGTTCATCGACCTGCGGTTCATGGACTTTCCGGGCCTGATGCAGCACTTCAGTATTCCCGCGAAACACCTTTCCGTGGATACGTTCGAAGAAGGACTTGGGTTCGACGGGTCCAGTATTCGCGGGTGGCAGGCGATCAATGAGAGCGACATGCTCGTGCTCCCCGATCCCAAGACCGCGGTGATCGACCCCTTCACCGAATATAAGACATTGATTCTGTACTGCAACATTCTCGACCCGATCACGAAGGAGCGCTACAGCCGGTGCCCTCGCTGCATCGCCCAGAAGGCCGAGAACTACATGATTTCCACGGGCATCGCCGACACGGCGTATATCGGACCCGAGGCCGAGTTCTTCATCTTCGACAGCATTCGCTACGACTCGAATTCCTATTCGTCGTTCTACGAAGTCGACAGCGTCGAAGCCATTTGGAACAGCGGGCGCGACGAGAATCCGAACCTTGGATACAAGCTGCGTCACAAGGAAGGCTACTTCCCCGTACCGCCGTCCGACCGGCTGCAAGACGTCCGCAGCCGCATGGTCGACCACATGCTAAATAGCGGGCTGAACGTCGAAGCGCACCACCACGAAGTGGCGACGGCCGGCCAGTGCGAAATCGACCTCAAGTTCGATTCTCTGACCATGATGGCCGACATGCTGACGCTGTTTAAGTACATCATCAAGAACACGGCTTTCCAGGCCAACATGACCGCCACCTTCATGCCGAAGCCGCTCTTTGGCGACAACGGCTCGGGCATGCACACCCACCTTTCCCTGTGGAAAGGCGGCAAGCCCCTGTTCGCTGGCGACAAATACGCGGGTCTGAGCCAGGAAGCCCTGTGGGCCATCGGCGGACTCCTGAAGCACGCGCCGTCCCTGGTTGCGATCACGAACCCGACGACCAACTCGTACAAGCGCCTGGTCCCCGGCTATGAAGCCCCGGTGAACCTGGCCTACTCGAGCCGCAATCGCAGCGCCTGCTGCCGCATCCCCATGTACTCGCCCAGCCCGAAGGCCAAACGCGTCGAGTTCCGCGTACCCGACCCCTCCTGCAACCCGTACCTGGCGTTCTCGGCCGTGTTGATGGCCGCCTTGGACGGTATCCAGAACAAGATCGATCCGGGTCAGCCGATGGACAAGGATCTGTACGATCTGCCCGCCGAAGAAAAGGCGAAGATCCCGCAGACGCCCGGCAGCCTCCGCGAAGCCCTGGACAACCTCGAGAAGAACCACGACTTCCTGCTCAAAGGCGACGTGTTCACAAAGGACGTGATCGAAACGTGGATCGACTACAAGCGCGAACACGAGTGCTTGGCCATGGAGCTTCGCCCGCATCCCCATGAGTTCCATCTCTACTACGACATCTAGTCGCAGAGAGGTACCGAGAAACCAAGCTTTCGGGTGTGGCGACCAAGGGTTGCCACACCCGAATTCTATTTCCCACCTGTGCTATGCTTTGACTATGGAATTGGAAGTACCCGTAGCCGACGAACCCACGCCGAGGAGGCGCGTGTTCACCTTCGAGCCAGGTGGTCGACTCTGGTGGTATGTCGCACGAATGGCCCTGGCGGCAATTGCCGGCGCCCTCATAGTTTCCACAATTGCGCAACCCCTCTTCGGAACGCACGACCCGCGAGTGGACATGCTCGAATCCAATTTCTTGCTGGCCGCTTTCGGGATGGTTGTCGTTGCGCCTCCCATCGAGACGATGCTGATGGCCCTCTTCTTTGGAATAGCCACCTTCTTCAGCGGAAATGTGCGCCGATTGGCAGTCGTATCGTGCGTCTTCTGGGGACTGCTGCACCTCGTCAATTCGCCGGTGAACGCCCTCGGCGTCGTGTGGCCCTTCTACATCATGTCGCGCGCGTACCTGGCGTGGCGGCCTCGTGGATTCTGGAAGGCCGTTGGAACCACCACGCTCATCCACGCGGCAATCAACGCGCTCGCCATGGTCATTGCGGGAATCGCTCTGGCCTTGGACGGACCCTCAACCTCGGAACTGCCGCCGATGCCCGAGCAGACCGGCATCGTCCAATACACGCAGTATGTGCCCTGACTAGCTCGCCAAACCGCGAGCGTCCGCATGTACATCACCCGCAATCGGATCAGCGCCTGTTCTCCGTGCCAGGCGACTTCGCTTAGAGCACAGGCCCCGAATACCGGCTGTCCGGCAGGCCGTCTTCGGAATCGACTGCGTTGACGATGGCCGTAAGTTCTTCCTTCGAGACGGCACCCTTCGACAGCAGGAGACGAATCAACGCAGTGAGATACATGCGCAACTCGTCGTTTTCGCACTGAAGCACATTGATATCGCGTCGTAGTTCCGAGGTATCGTTCGATGCGGAGTAAGTAGACACGCGGCTATCTTGAAGCTCGCACCTTATGTGATCGAGTTCCGCCTTTTGGTCGGCGAGATCCATTTGTTGCCCGAAGTCTCCCAGAAGAAGATAACGTCCCCAACCCATTTCGATGCCTTCCTTTCTTGGCCAATAAGCGCCCGCGCGCATTCAAGAATATGTACTTACGCATCATACAAGTGCAGCAAGTGATTGAACAACCAAGAGTTGGGAATTCAAACCGGCAACAGGGCTTGTCGATACACCGAAAATTTGGTGAACACCACATACCGCTGGACAAAAAGCAGAAACTATGGTATGGATGTTGTGTAGGTTTCGGTATCTTAGCGCAGAAGTGACTGTTCGGGAGCTCGACAACGGGGGGGTGTTGTGGAGTTGGGTACCTTGTCTGTAGTTCGTGGGTCTTATCCTGGGTTCCGTCATTTCTCTTGCTGGCGTCCGGAAGGGGTTCCGACACCCGGCGTTCAATCCCAACTGCTATTCATCGTCGGGGGGAATCCCCTGTGCGGCAAAGAAGCCGGCTCCGGCGTGCGATGTAAGCCACAACTGTCTTCCTTCTTGGGAAGCAAGGAATCGGGATATATGTCAGTCAAGATGGTGGTACTTTAGCCCATATAACTTGGTGTGCAAATTCAGTGACCGGAAACACTTGCAATAGTGAAATGCATTAAAGCTTCCACGAGGGGAGTAACGCGATGAGAATCGACACAGATATACCTCTTCCTTGGCTAATCTTTTCTCTTGATCGACAGTCTTATGCAATCAACGGCGCGTACACGCGCGAAATGACGTCCGTTGGCGATCCACTCAAGATCCCATACTCCCCCGAGTACGTCCGCGGAGCCATGAGCCTTCGAGGTATGGTGATGACTCTGGTTGATCTGCGACTGTGGGTAGGGCTGAAGTCAGCACGAGTCGAGATAGATCACTTGGTGAACGAAATGCACAAACGAGAACAAGACCACCGCGATTGGCTGCAGGAATTGGAGGCCTCAATCAAAGAGAAGCGCCCCTTCACAAAGGCCACCGACCCTCACAAGTGCGCGTTCGGCAAGTGGTATGACACGTTCACGACCGACAATGCCTTGTTTCGCGAAGTTCTGCGAAGGTTCGACTCGCCACACGCAGCAATTCATGGAGTGGCATCCGAAGCACTGGCAGCAGCGGAAGCCGGACACTTCGACGCGGCCCAAGCCATCATTGATGAGACTCGTGCCACGACATTGAAAGTCATGGTCAACTTGTTTGAAGAGTTCCGCGACACGCTCCGAAACTGTACGCGGGAAATAGCAATCATCTTGGAAAAGGATGGCAGTACGTGCGCAGTGGCAGTCGATTCGGTTGACGCTGTCGAGCAGCTCCAACCGGAATTCGAGTCAACTTCCATCATGTTCCAAGATGGCCTCCCGCTACGAATCCCCAAAATTGGCCGCCGAAAGAAGGACGGAAGTTCGGTTCTGATCGTGGACGCGGAAGTACTATTCAAGGAGATGCTAAGGGTCTCCCCTGAAAGCGTGGAAGCGACTTGACCACGTTCATTTGGAGGCGATCTCCGTCGCGGCCTTCCGGATGACTTGTGAGACGGCGGCGCTCATGGCGGGGGGAAGCGCGGCGATTTCGTTCTCGGCGAGGGGCTGCGTGGCGGTGAGGGTCTCGCCGTAGAGCAGGGCGGTCCCAAAGGTCTCGCGCAATTCCAGGCGCACTTCGCAGATGGCTTTCCACGGCTTTGAGGTGCGGTCGAGGTCAAACTTGCGGAGTTGCCCAGTGAGAATAAGGTTGGGCTGGGTCATATTCGTCGCGAGGCCCGCGTCGGCGAAGCGGCCCGTGGCGATAACGGCGTCGAGCAGCGCACGGACGACGGCATCGCGGGGAAGCTCGGCCCATTCGACGTTCTCATATTGGCCCAGTTCGCTGTCGGCGTCGCGGTAGACAATCATCTGGC
>JBAZRU010000414.1:0-6564 GCA_041662805.1 Candidatus Hydrogenedentales bacterium
GGGTTGGCGCGGCAGTCTCTGGTGGTACACCCTGGCCATTCCGGTGCTGGCGCTGGGCGTCCCCCTGGGCCTGGTCCTGTTGGTGCTCGACTGGCGACTGGGCGCGGCGGTCGCGTCCGCTCCGCTACTCCTCATCTTCCTGTTTCTCTTTATGCGGTTTCGCAGCGTGACCATGGCGTTTCCGCGTTGGGTCGCGCGATGGATCGTAATTTGGCCATATGCGTGGGGAATCGTCAAGGGGCTCTTTACCCTGATTCCACCGGAGGCGCGCCGTGGCTGACGCGAAGCTGAACATCTGCCTCGTGTGTTCGCACGGCGGACATCTCACCGAGATGCTGCAACTGCAAGATGCCTTCGAAGGCCACGACTTCTTCTATTTCTGTTACGACGCCGACACAACGCGCAGGTTGCCGCGCGCGTATCGCGTTCCAAACATGGGACACAACGTGGTCGAATTCGCGAAGAACCTCGCGCGCGCACATGCGATCTTTCGCAAGGAGCGTCCCGACCTCGTCGTCTCCACGGGAGCGGAGATTGCCCTCCCGGTCTTCTTCATCGCCGCGCTGTTGCGCATCCCACGCGTCTATATCGAATGCGGCGCGCAGGTCACGACCGCCTCGTTCACCGGGCGGATAACCTACTGGCTATCCCATCGCTTCTACGTGCAATGGCCGGAACTGCTCCGCGTGTACGGTCCGCGCGCGCGCTTCGATGGCAGCTTCATCGACGAAATCGGATCGGCGAAGTTGTGACATGGTATATGTAACCGTAGGCACGATGTTCCTCGACTTCTCCAGGCTCGTCCTGCGTGTAGACGAAATCGCGCGGGCTTCGGGCGAACGGACCGTGGTGCAAATCGGCATGGGCGGGACGGTCCCGCGCTATTGCGAGCACTTCGCTTTCAAGCCGCGCGAAGAGGTACTCGCCTTGCAGCGCGAAGCTCGGGTCATCGTCTGCCACGCGGGAATCGGAAGCGTCATCGACGCGCTTCAATCGAAGCGGCCGTTGATCGTCGTGCCAAGGTTGATGCAGTTCAACGAACACACCACCGAGCACCAGGTCGACTTGGCGCGCGCCGTGGAACGCCGCGGCTGGGGCCGGATGATCCTCGACGTGGCAGAATTGCTGGAAGCCATCGCACATCCGCCCCTCGCCTACGAATCGTACCGCCCCGCGCGAGAGCCTCTCGTGGCGTCCGTGCGCGCGTTCGTCGAGGAGACAGCGGCTCGTAAGGCCCGCCGCTCGCAATGACACCCGTCGCAGGACATCCTCTTGTATCCATCGTTATCCCCGCGCACAACGCGTCGGCGACTATCGGTGAGTGTATCGAAGCATGCCTGGCGCAGTCGTATCCGCACATCGAAGTCATCGTCGTGGACGACGGCTCGACAGACGACACTCCCCGTATCGTGCAGTCACGTTCCGTGCGATTCATCCGCCAAGGGCAACAAGGACCGGCCGCGGCACGTAACCGGGGGGCGCGAGAAGCCAACGGAGAGATCATCGCGTTCACCGATTCGGATTGTGTGCCCGCCGAAGACTGGATTGAGCGCCTCGTGGCCGGGTTTGACGGAGACATCGTCGCAGTAGGCGGCACCTACGGCATTGCCAACGAAGAGAGCCTGTTCGCGCGCATGGTCCACGAAGAGATCCAGTGCCGCCATGCCACATTCGAGGAGTTCGTCGATTTCCTGGGATCGTTCAATGTGGCCGTCCTCAAACGCGCCTTTGATGAAGCGGGGGGATTCGACGAGCACTTTCGCGCGGCATCCGGCGAGGACAACGACCTTTCCTATCGACTGCTTGACGCGGGAGGCAAGCTGCGGTTTGCGCGCGATGCGGTGGTTTGCCATTATCATCCGACGCGTTTTGGCCGCTACATGCGCACGCAAATGCGCCACGGATTCTGGCGCATGAAGCTGTACGCAAAGCATCCCCAGCGGATGCGCGGGGACCGCTACGCAGGCATTACGGACCTCATCGCGCCCATGCTCATGCTGATTCTGGGGCTGCTCTCCTTTCTCGTGTTGTTGGGCCCCCCCACGCCGTTCTATATTGGCTTGTCGCTCGGCGTCATAGTTGTACTGCTGGCGGCCCGTTTGCCCGTCCCTTGGGGTATGTACGCTCGAACCAAGGATCGCCGTATGCTTGGATTCGTGGGAATCATGTTGATCCGCGATCTTGCGCGAGCGCTTGGGATGGCGCAAGGTATATGGACATTTCGGATTCGGAGAAAGACAACTGCCTGATGACGAAGCGAGTCTTGGTCATAATTCCGGCCTACAACGAAGAGGAGACCATTGCCTCGGTGGTGGCGTCGCTACGCGAGCACGCACCGGATTTCGACATTCTGGTGATCGATGATGGCAGTACCGACGACACGGCAAAGGTCGTCCGCGAACTCGGGGGAGTCGAGTTGGTTCGCCTCCCGTTTAACCTGGGCATAGGAAGTGCCGTGCAGACCGGCTTCAAATACGCCCTGCGCCAAGGCTATGACGTGGCGGTGCAATGCGACGCGGATGGCCAACATCCGGTTGCGCAATTGAAGTCTCTCGTTGACCATCTGGAAAAGGGTGGCGCGGATATGGTGATCGGTTCGCGCTACGTATCCCCCACCGCGTACGTCCCCTCATGGAGCAGGCGCGTCGGGAAATCGCTCCTATCCAGACTGGTTAATATCGCCATAGGCGGAGGCATCACGGATACTACCAGCGGGTTCCGGGCTTTGAACAGACGGGCCTTGCGAGTGCTGGCCAAACACTATCCCGACGACTATCCCGAGGCCGAGGCGCTAGTCATCCTGCACCGCTCCGGATTGCGCGCCGTCGAAATTCCCGTGGATATGCAACCCCGCCAAGGCGGCAGTTCCTCTATCAAGCCCGTTCACGCGGCATACTATATGGTCAAGGTCGCCATGGCCATCTGCATCGACCGCGTGCGGCGATTCACCCATATTTCGGGAGAGCCCTGATCATGCCTTCCTACGAACAAACCGGCATTCAATGGGTACACCAAGTCGGCATCTTCTTCTTGACCTTCGTCCTTCTTGGGACCGTCTTGGAACTGGTACGGCGCGGCTATCTGAAGGAGCGCTACGCGCTACTGTGGCTGGCAAGCGCCGCGGGCAGTTTCCTGGTCGGGCTCTTCCCCGGTATCATCGAAGGGTTGGCCGCGCTCTTTCACTTTCAATACTTGACCATCCTGTTCGGTTTGTATTTTGCCTTCACCCTCGCCCTCGTACTCAGCTTCAGCATCATCCTCTCGCGCCTTTCGGAAAAGAACCGGGCTCTCACCCAAGAGGTTGCTCTTCTATCCCATGCCGTGGAACAACTGGAAAAACGCCAACAGGGTTAATGCCGCCATCCGGGTGCTGATTCTCACGTCCGTCAGCCTCTGGATTGGGGGAACAACCCTGTATACGATCATCCAATTCTACTTTCTTTTCTGCCTGCCCAATTTTCCAGCGCTTCGCCAAGTCCTTCATCAATTTTCAAGTTAGTAGCATTGTACATGTTTTGAAATAGCCCGCCAAGTAGCTGCCTTGTTCCAATAATCGATTATATCAATAAATTCAATTGCATGACAGTTCGCCCCTTTTGAACTAACGTTAAATTACTGCAAATTAATCACTTACATTACGTTCATTTCATCCTGCTTGACCTGTTTTGCATTTGTTGCGCACTTGATTTTATGATATATTTTCAGTTGGCAACGGGGTATACGGCTTATTCTGGCAAGGGTCCAGAGAAATGGAGTTGCGTATATGAAACGCAGCAACCCGAAACTGCATAGCAGGTTGTTCTCCTCAGTTAGGCCGCTTCTAACCGAGCGTTCGGGCGCAACCCTTCTTGAACTGGCCATAGCCTCGGGCATTCTCGCAACAACCCTTGTTCTGCTACTGGGAGGCATCATGAGCATCTCCGACGCGCATTCCCTGACTTCGGATCGTACCTCGGCGAGTATTGCGTTGGAAGAGGTCATCGAGCAGGTCCACACACTGACGTATGACGAACTGCTTTCGTACGTGCCGCCCCCCCCGCGTTCTCTGGGAGCGATGGCGTCCATCACCATCTCATGCGTAGACGCGACCGGTGCAGCACTCGATACGCCCATAAACCCGACAAGCCTGCAGCAAGCTTTGCCCAATCCAATCGAAGTCCGCATTCTCGCGCGCTGGAGCGACGACCGTGGCCGGCCGCAAGTAGCACAGACCACGTGTCTGTTCAAGAGGTGACTGCCATGAAACGAAACGCAGGTATGACCCTCGTCGAACTTATCATTGTGACTGCGGTGCTCACGATGCTCATGGGCATGCTCTACACCATGGCGCTGACTTTGCAGCGTGCCGCCGCGGATCAGGAATCCAAGATAACAACGGAAGACGATGTTCGTGGAGGAATGCTGCTGCTAGTTCGGCAACTCCGGCAGAGTGCGACATCGTCAATCGACTGGTCGACGTTGCCCGGCCCGGCTATCACGTTTCGCAAGGCAGAGGACGTAGACGGAAATGGCCTCGCGGTCGACCAGGGCGGATTCCTGGAGCTTTCCGGGCAGTGGATGATACAGCGCGATGTGGATGATTTGAACAACGACGGGCAAACCGTGCGCCAATTGATTCTGACGGACGGTTCGCAAGTGACCGTCTTGGCCAATGGGCTCATCCTGAACGAGGATGGCGATTCGAACGGTACGCTGGATACGGGGGAGGACAGCAATGCGAATGAGGCGCTTGACCGTGGAGTTTGGTTCGAACCGAGCGGCACGGGTGTGCGCGTGACCTTGCAGGCAGAGAGAGTCTCGGGACCACGAGGGACACGCATGCTTTCCACCCTAAGCACGCTCGTATTGCCGAGGAACTAGCCATGCTACAAAGAAATTACGACAAGAACGAAGGCGTTGCGCTGCTGACGGCGGTCATTTTCGTCGCGCTGGCGGTCATCGTGCTCATGGGTCTATCGGTCCGCGTTGTCCAACAAAGCGGCCAAGTGGCTCAATACCGCTTGTACAACGACACGTTTACCGGCATGGAAGCCGCCGTCGCGGTGAGCTGGGTGGAACTCGAATCGAATCAAGATGGCTGGGTGGGTCTTGACGGTTGGACGCCTTCGGAAGACTCGGGACAGATAGTATTGCCCGAATTCACAGATGCAGGCGTGTCGCCGGTCTCGTCAGCGGGAGTCCCTGGAGTCCAGTATATTGCGTATGCCAACAGTTGGGCTAACAACGGCTTCGACGACAATGGAGACGGACAGATCGACGATGCCGACGAAGCGTTCATGGTTACCATTTACGGGCGCGCTCGCGATCGCGGTGTCACGCGGACGGCGGAAGTCATCGTTCAAGGGCTCGACGTCAATGTGTGGCGCAATGCAATATTCGCCGGCGCGGGGCAAAGCGGCGGACTGATAAACGGTAACGTAAGCATCCACGGTTCGGTGCACCTGCTGGGCACCAACGTGGTGTGGGGCAACACGGTCATGTCTGCCATCGACCTCAGCGGAACCAGCCTGATTCACAACAATTACGTCGGTCTATTGGCGGACTTGGAGCAGCGTATCCCCCCGCTTCCGACGCGCACCCTCGACGGCGAGACCGTAAGCACGCTGAACGCGAAGTTGCGGGTCAGGAATGGACTCGTTGGCATGTCGGGAAACTCGGAGATTGGCGAAGCCAATATTACAGGCAACTCGCTCAAGGAAACGCTTGACGGGACTTTTGTGACGGACGGTTGGACAGGGACCTCGGTGGACGAAGACGGCGGGCGCGGCGACCCGACGAATGTCTACAGCGATAACGGCTGGGATGCCAAGTACGACTTGAGCGACAAAGTCCCCTTTCCGCTTCTGACCGACACGTACAAAGAAGTGTACACGGGGACCATGTACGACAACTTGGCAACGGGGGCGAAGTACACGCATTACGAGTATTTCGAGCAAGTGCTCACCGGGACTCCCTACACGGGGGACATGACAATTCGGGCAAATCAAAACTTCTACTACAACGCCACAAGGCCGGCGGAGACCGATCCGACCTTGCGCCAGGCAACCGACGACTACATCCTATTCGACGCAGCATCGAATCGCATGATGATCAACGGGCAAGTCCAGATTAACGGCAGCCTTTCGATAGACCGCGGGGGTGGCAACGACAAATCAATCAGTTACTCGGGCAGAGGCGCTATTCTGGTTAAGGGGAATGCGAGCATCGACACGGACCTTCTGTCGATCAATGCCAACGGGACCACCGCCAATAGCTTTCCCGTGAATAACTTCTTCGGGATTATGGTAGGCGGCGATCTGACCGTCGGAACCAACTCGCAGTTGAAACTGATGGGGGCGTTCTACGCACAAGGCCGTATTATTTCGTCCAAGCAGACCATTGTCACCGGCACCTTTGTCTCCACCTATTTCGACATGGGGACAAACGTTCCCGAGATCTATCAAGTGCCGGAGTTGGCCGACAATCTGCCGTTGGGAATGATTGGCGGCTACCCGATCATGGTCTATTCGCAGGTTTCCTGGAGGGAATTGGGCGTATGAATAGCCTCTTAGCGAAAACGCTTCG
>JBAZRU010000415.1:0-6552 GCA_041662805.1 Candidatus Hydrogenedentales bacterium
CGCGGGCCCCGACGGGTTCGCGGACACCTATTCGGGCACCTGGAATTACACAATCCTCCTCGCGGGCGTCGAACCGTTCGGATTCACGGGCACTTTCTCCGTGGCCGTAGCGCCGTAGACCACACGCGGGTTCCAACGCTGGGGCGCGGTCTGTCACCGCGCCCCGTTTATTCTTCCCGCCAATGCCTCTGCCGGATTCTGACTACGCGCGTCAAGACATTGAATGTGTGTATGATAGGCGCTTACACGCGTTCGAAGTGTGATGCGGGTTTCACGCGGAAGAGGGGAAGATCGTGATGAAGCGAGAGAAGTGTGTGTTGATTGCCGCGGCGCTTGCGCTGTGTTTCTGCGGCGTCGTGTCGCATGCGCAGGATGCGGCTCCAATTGTTATCGAGAACGATTTGGTCCGATACGAGATTGGCGCGGACGGGATTAATCTTCGCCTTCTCGACAAGGCATCGGGCACGGATTACCTCCAGCACGATCCCGTATCCCGTGTCGCATCCGCGATGATCAAAGGCGCGCGCGTTGAAGCCACGGCGGCCACGTTCGCGGACAATCGCCTTGTCCTAACCTTCGGCGATTCGGGTGTGAAGGCGACACTCGCCGTCACGCAAGAGAAGCACTACTGGGTTTTCGCCGTTGCCGCGGTCGAAGGCGAAGGCCTCGAAGAACTGGTCTTCTCCAACATAGGACTCACCGTCAAGGGGACGCTGGACGAGCCGTTCACGGGCTGCGCCTTGGCCATGAACCTTCAAACCAATGTTGCCGAAATCCCTGGTCCCAACGCGCGCATGATCGCGACGTGCTATCCGCGTTTCGGCCTGGTTGGCGCGAAGGTGTCGGTTATCGCATGCCCCACGGCGCAACTGCGCGACATCATGAAAGAAGCTGTGAGCGCGGGCGACGAAATTCCACGATCCAACATCGGCGGACCGTGGGCGCTCGATTCGGAGGGCAATCGCGGGTCGTATCTGTTCGATTTCGGGTCGTGCACGGAGAAGACGGTCGATTCGTGGATCGCCTTGGTTAAACAGTTGGGATTGAACCAGATCGACTTCCACACGGGTAGCTCGCTGCGCTTCGGCGATTGCATGCCCAATCCGGATCTCTTTCCCAACGGACGCGCAAGCGTGAAAGCGGTGATCGACAAGTTGCATGAAGCGGGTATCATGGCCGGACTCCACACCTATGCATTCTTCATCGCCAAGAACACACCCTATGTAACGCCCATCCCCGATCCGCGTCTGGGAAAATTCACCTCGTTCACGCTGTCGGAGCCGATAGCCGCCGATGCAGCGTCAGTGCCGGTGGACGAGTCGACGGAGAAGATGTCGACCATCACCGGGTTCTTCGTACACAACAGCGTGACGCTTCAGATCGACAACGAGTTGATCACGTTTTCGGAGTTTGCGAAGGAAGCGCCGTACGGCTTCACGAAAGTCACGCGCGGCGCGTTGGGCACCACGGCGGCCCCGCATGAGAAGGGCGCGAAAGTGCATCACCTCCGCGAGTGCTTCGGTTTATTCACGCCCGATGCGGATTCGACGATGCTCGCGGAAGTGGCCGCGAATACGGCCAACACCTTCAACGAGTGCGGTTTCGACATGATCTACCTCGATGCGCTCGACGGCGAGGGTATCCTCGCGGGCCCGGAGAACTCGTGGCATTACGGCTCGAAGTTTACGTGGGAAATTGCGAAGCGGCTCAACAGGCCTGCGTTGTTCGAGATGAGCACCTTTCATCACCACCTGTGGTATGTCCGTGCGCGCATGGGCGCGTGGGATCATCCCAACCGGTCGCACAAGGAGTTCATCGATACGCACGTTCAGGGCAACCTCGGCGGCGCGGGCATGTATCTGCCGATGAATCTGGGGTGGTGGGCCGTGAAGACGTGGACGGGCGCGCGAGGCGAACCGACGTTTCCCGACGACATCGAATACCTGATGGGCAAGTGCCTTGGCAGCGACATGGGCATCAGCCTCATGGGCGTGAATCCCGGCAACATCGGGCAGGTGCCCGCGTACCAGCGGCTCGCGCCGATCTTCCGCCAGTATGAAGAGCTTCGGCATGCGAAGTACTTCCCCGAGTCGATCAAACAGCAGCTTCGCGAACCGGGCAAAGACTTCACGCTGGAGCAAGCCTCCGACGGGAAGTGGCAGTTCCGGCGCATGCATTACGACAAGCACAAGGTGTGCGGTCTCGATGGGTGGTCGAATACATGGACCACGAGCAATGTCTATGGCGAGCAGCCGCTGCGCGTACGGATCGAGGCGTTGCTGTCCGCGGCTCCGTACGACTCGCCGGACGGCGTCGTGATCGAAGACTTCACCAACCCGCCCGGCGTATTCACCGAGAGCCGAGCCAAACCGGGCGTCGAAGCGTCGGTAACGCGCTCGACGGATCAAATCAAGATCGGCGACGGCAGCGGGTGCTTCACGGCGACCAGCACACTCGACGAGCCGAGGGGCTCGTGGGTGAAGTCGGGCCGTTCCTTCTCGCCGGAATTGAACATCGACAAACAGCAGGCGATTGGTGTGTGGGTCTATGGAGACGGCCAGGGCGAATTGCTCAACCTTCAGCTTAAGAGTCCGGATCATATTGCAGGCGGCATCGGCGACGGCTATGTGCTCGTAGACTTCACGGGCTGGCGCTACTTCGAGTTGATCGAGAATGAAGGCGTCAACATGGAGAAGTGGGGCTGGCCTTATGGCGGCGGCTACTACGTTTCGCGCGAAGATATCAGCTTCGCCAACGTCTCCTCGTTATCGCTGTGGTACAACAATTTGCCGAAGGGGAAGCCGGTCACGTGCTATCTAAGTCCGGTCAAAGCATTGCCCACTGTGGACGTGACGCTGAAGAACCCAACGATTTCGCTGGGCGGAAAGACCATCACCTTCCCGGTCGAGATCACAAGCGGCTGCTATCTCGAGTTTCAGTCGATGGACGACTGCAAACTCTATGGCAAGAACGGCGAGTTGATCGGCGACGTGAAACCCCAAGGCGACGTGCCCGTGCTGGTTGCCGGCGAAAACAAGGTTGAGTTTCAGTGCGACGCTCCCGAAGGACCGACTCCCCGCGCACGCGTGACGGTGATCGGAAGAGGGGACGTGCTGCAGCCGTAAGGGAAAAAGGACCCATAGGACTCATAGGACCTATAAGTCCTATGAGAACGTCAAGACCTTAGAGACTCTTCGAGTCTTTTCACTTCGTGCCGCTGGCGGCCTCGAGTATCTGCTGCACAAACCCGCCGGGGGCGCAGGCCTCCGCAATGCCTTGGCCAGCGAACGCCAGGGGGTACGACCACACGACCATGTGATCGTAGTAATCGTGTCCATGGCAGGTACCGCCGGTCTTGGAGTTTATCCCGCACGGTTGCGACCACGGCATGGCGTGCGGACCGCGGAATATTGTGTCGAGCATGCCCTTCGCGGCGGCCTCGCCTTCCGTTCGTTTGCCGTGATACAGGAAGGCCATCGCGGCAGTCGCGTTGCACTGGATGAAGATGTCACGCGAACAGCACGTGTCCGGAATGCCTGAGCCTCCACCCTCGACGCACAAGGTCCCGTCCGCGTAGACGGCGTCCACCATACCGAACGGAGACGCGGGGGTATTGAGACGCGCAATGGATTCGAGCGCCTTCGCGATGCGTTCTTCCGGCAAGACATCGCCCAAACCCAACACACGGGTACACCAGACGCTGCTGAGTTGGGCCGCAAAGCACGAATCATTTTTTCGGCCTGTGGCGGGTTCGTTGTAGGTCCGATAGAACTCGCCGGTCCACAGCTTTTCCTCGTAGCTCTTCTGGGCGCGGCTCAGCACGTCGCGCCACTGTTGCGCTTGCTCCTTGTCGCCCATCATGTCGGCCATCTGAATGCCGCATTGGACTGCCGCCATGCCCTTGCCCGACGTGTAGCTGCTCGCGCCGTACCACGGCCAGTTGTCCAGGGGATTGTTCCCCGGGAACGTCTCGCCCTTGAACGCGTGCGCGTGGTCCTCAACCAATCCATCGACATCCTTGTCCAACGACAGCATGAAGTTGACGGAGTCCCGGGCCGAATCCCAGAAGTCGTCCAGGAATTGCCGGTCGCCGGTGCGGAGGTAGTAGCGGTAGATCATCTGCGGATACTCGCCCGCTCCGCAGGTGTGCTGGCAATGGTAACGGGGATCGCGGATGCCAAAAGCGAGCCCCATGCAGAAGGGTGGTTCGCCGCCGCGCAGTTGGAAGTATCGAATCGCTTTGAGCGTGGTCAGTTCAAGTTCCGGGAAGAAGAATAACGCAGGCCAGTGTCCGAAAAAGCGGCAGGGCATCGTCTCGGTAATCGAACACGTGGAAAAACTCTCGTTGACGAGGAACAGCCCTTCCTTCCCCCACCAGTCATCCGCGTGCGTCGACGCAAGCCACAGTGAATTCTTGGTCAAGGCGTAAGGCGCGGCGACCAACGCCTCCTTCATCCAATCCGGAAAGTCCGCGCCGTACACGACTTCTTGCCACGCCAGCACGCGCCGGAGCCACTCCGCATGCTTCTCGATTGCATGCGCGGCAACCGCTTGCGCGTCCTGCATTCGCTCCGCGTACATGTGCTTCTCGACCCGGCTGGAACTGTCGCGCAGGTAGGGTTGATTCCAGGCCAACACGAACCGGAACAGGCCTCGTTCGCCCGGCTGCAGTTCGCGATCGGTCGAAACGCGTGCGCCCGCCTCCACTTGGTCGACGCGCCCGTTCTCGGCGGCAACCGCGTACGTGTGACGCACCCAGTCGGGCAGGCCCTCAATGGGACGGTGCGACACCTGCGCGCCCGACCACGCGCCGTTCGTAAAGGATGCACGATCTCCCTGAGGGAAACCGCCCGGGCCGAATGCCACCGTTGCCGCTTGTGCCGTGTCGGAAAGGTTCGTCACCAAAACCTCGAAGACGGCGGACGGCGTGTTGGACTCGACGGCGTCGCCCGGGATGAACGGGCTGAACGCGCGCACTTCGACGCGGAGAGGCGCGTCAAAGTCGAACCGTGCATCCGCAACCGGGAAATGGCCGAAGTAGTGGACCGCTTTCGCGTCGCCAACGCCATCCTTGGGCGTGGCTACGACGTACTCCTTGCCACCGATCGTTGCGGATAGAAACGGCTGATTGATGGCGAGGGGTGCAGGATAGCGATTGAAGATCGAGGCCTTGCCGAGACGGCCATCCGTGTCCAGGCACAGGTATCCCGTGCCGACTCCGCCCAGCGGCATGCCTCCTTGTTCGAGGCCTGCCGCGGGATAGACCGTGCCGAAGGCGTCATGCTGTAAGCCTTCGACACGAATCTGTTGAATCTGCTTCGGGTCGGCATCGGCGTTGAATAGCGCCGGGGCCGCTGTAGCGCTAAGCACACTGAACGCAAGTGGAACAACAAAAAGCAACACGGATCACCCTCCCCCAAACACCCGATCGTTCTTGTCGCGCCCAGCTATTGAGCCGTATTCGTCACTTCAGTCGTGATTTCCATTTCCATATCCATGCTGATGTTGGACGGCATATTCGGCATACCCTGAAGCTGCTTGGGCATGTCCATGGAGATCTTTCCGCTTGTACTCGTCTTGTCTTCGCGGTGCGTCAGCCAACCGGACGCCTCGTCGATCGAGTACACGCCTGTCCCTTTCCCGGTAAGGTCTCCGGACATCTTCATGTCACCCAGCATCTTCAACATCGAGCTATTGGCAAAATCGACTTTGGAGGTTAACGCGCCATCGATGGTTACATATCCGCCGGTGCGGCCACGCAGTGTGTAGGCGACATCTGTCGTGGTGGGAATGCCTGCCATCTCGAACGTGAACGAATCGTTCCAGGTGTCCGCCGTATTCAGGGACTTGTCGGGCGCCTTTACGAAGAGCGTGGACATTCCCATCTTGATGGTCTGTTCGCTCATGAATGTCTTCATCATCTCTTTCATCATCGACATCATGGGATTGGAATCGTCGCCCATGGCGCCAATGACTTTCTCGACCACCTTGTCGGCCCCCTCGATGGCGAGCACTTCGCCAAATCGGGAAACGCGGATCGTGAAGGTCGCTCCTTTGAACGCGTCCTGCATCTTCTTCATGAGTTCGGCGGGATTCCCCATCGCTTCCATTCCGGGCATGGCAGCGCCTTCGGCCCCCATGCCGGGTACGCTAAACGTCATGTCGTCGTACGTGACCGTGATCGTCGAGGTCCCATCCGCGTCGATACTGTCGACGGAGAGAAGATAGGTGGCGTCGGTACCGGACGTCATGGACTGATTCATTCCCATGCCGGCCATCTTCATCGTCTGGGCATTTTCTTGCTTCAGCAGAACCATGCGCTTCTCGCCCACTTTGGGCTTAAAGATGAGTTTGTTCTTGTCCGGGTTCGAACACCCCGGCAACAGACACGCAACCGCGACCAGCAATCCAAGTACTAGACTCGCCTTCGGAATTCGCATCGTTCGATCCCCTGACCTGAATGGGAGTTATCGTTTCATATCGCGGGCCCTCGCGAATTTCGCGGAGGGTCCGGGGTAAGCGCATGCACACCCATGCAACTATCACATAGAC
>JBAZRU010000416.1:0-4623 GCA_041662805.1 Candidatus Hydrogenedentales bacterium
ATCGTCTTTGCGTCAATCATCGTTAGCTCCTCACAATCGCGCCGCTGTTGCAGCCGCGTATGCACTCACCGCACCGGATACACGTCTCATCACTAATTGTGTAAGGCTGCGTCTTGCTTCCCGTGATGGCTCCCACGGGGCACTTGAACGCGCACAAACCGCACGAAGTGCACAGCGACGAGTCGATCGAGTAGTCAACCAACGCCGCGCAGGAGCCCGCCGGGCATCGCTTCTGGTAAACGTGCGCTTCAAGCTCCGCACGAAAGTTCCGGAACGTGGACAACACGGGGTTGGGAGCCGTTTTGCCGAGACCGCATAGCGAGGCCTTCTGCACCGTTACGGCCAACTTCTGCAAGAGGTCCAACGTTTGCTCGGTCGCCGTTCCGTCAATGATCCGGTCCAGCAGGGCGAGCATCTGTTTCGTGCCTTCGCGGCACGGCACGCATTTGCCGCACGACTCGTTCTGAGTGAACTGCATGAAGAATCGCGCCATCTTGACCATACAGGTGTTGGTATTCATGGCGACCAGCCCGCCGGAGCCAACCATGGCGCCGATGCCGCGCAGCGAATCGAAATCGAGCGGCAAGTCGAGGTGCTCTTCCGTCAGGCAGCCGCCCGACGGGCCGCCGATTTGCACAGCCTTGAAATTCTCGGGGCGGATCGTCCCGCGGTCGTCCGTGACGCCGCCGCCGATGTTGAAGACGATCTCTCTCAGTGTCGAGCCGAATGGCACTTCGATAAGGCCCGTGTTGGCGACGTGTCCGGTTAGCGCGAAGGTCTTGGTGCCCGGCGACCCTTCTGTCCCCAATTTGCGGTACTCCGCGGCGCCCATGCGCAAAATCAACGGTATGGACGCCAAGGTCTCGACGTTATTGATGACTGTCGGCTTGTTCCAGAGACCTTTTTGCGCGGGGAATGGCGGTTTCGGCATGGGCATGCCGCGCTTTCCTTCGATCGAGGCGATGAGGGCCGTCTCCTCGCCGCAAACGAATGCGCCCGCGCCTTCCATCACGTGGCATGTGAGCTTCTGGCGGGAACCGAAGACGTTGTCCCCCAAGATTCCGTAAGCCGTCGCCTCCTCCACCGCGCGGCGGATACGCTGCACGGCCAGTGGATACTCCGCCCGCACGTAGACATACGCTTCATCGGCTCCGATGGCGCGCGCCGCGATCATGATGCCTTCGATAACGCTGTGCGGGTTGCCTTCCATCACGCTACGGTCCATGAATGCCCCGGGATCGCCCTCGTCGCCGTTGCAGATGACGTACTTCTTGGGACCCGGCTGCTTGAGTGTAAGCGCCCACTTGCGTCCTGTCGGAAAGCCGCCGCCGCCACGTCCCCGCAGACCGCTCAACGTGATTTCGTCGCAAATAACTTCCTGCGTCATGTCCAGATACGCCTGCTGCGCCGCGGCGTACCCATGGGCGCCGATGTACGCGCGGATGTCATCCGGGTCGATTTCGCCGCAGTCCTTCAACACGGTGCGGGACTGGCGCGTGTAGAACGGAATCTCGCGCGTGCCCCGGCAAGCCGACTCGGTGCTCGGGTCTACGTAAAGCAGGCGATGGATGACCTTTCGGTCGCGCAACGTCTGCATCACAATTTCGTCGACGTCCTCTTCCTTGACATGCACGTAGAGCAGGCCGTCGGGTTCAACAGTAACCAGCGGCCCCATTTGACAGAATCCCTGGCAACCGCTCTTGGAGACCCACATGCCGTGGTTGGCGTCCGTTCCCGCGGCGTGATCTTCGGTGCGCAGTTCCGTGACGACGTCGAGGCCGGCGGCCTCGATGCCGCGCACGAGCGCGCTGTAGACGACCAGCGCCCCGTTCGCAACGCAGCCGGTTCCGGCGCACACGATAATGCGACGCGTAGTCTGTTTCGCCGCGATGTCGTATTCCTCGCGGATTTGCGCCAAGTTTACGGTCTCTGTTACTGCGATACTCATTGCGCTTCCTCCGCGGCGAGAATCTCTTCCACCAATTCAACGGCCAGATCGGGCGTTACCTGCCCGTGCACCGTGTCGTTAATCACCATCACCGGAGCCAAACCGCACGCCCCCAGACATGCCACGGTTTCCACCGTGAAAAGCATGTCCGCGGTCGTGTTGTTGCTTTCGTCCAATCCCAACTTGCGCCACAGAGCGTCCAGAATTCCCGAAGAACGCTTCACGTGACAGGCGGTTCCGTCGCACAGGCGAATGACGTATTTCCCTTTTGGCTGCAGCGCGAAGTGGGCGTAGAACGTGGCCACGCCGTATATTCGCGCCGGGGGCATGCCGAGCGCCGTCGCGACGTAGGTGAGCACTTCTTGCGGCAGGTAGCGGTAAACCTCTTGCACGCCCTGCAAGATAGGAATCAACTTGGCCGGGTCATGCTCAAAGCTCTGGAGAATATCGCGTACTTCACGAAACTTCTCCGGAGCCATTTCGATTGTCTCAGTGACTGTCATATCGCTTACTCCCAATTACGCTATGCCGGGACCGCGCCTAATGCGGTCTTAAGCTTGTTGGAAAGGACCACGAAACTCGCAAAGAGGTCCTCGTTTTGCACGATGATGCCCTCCGGCACGGTCAGCGGCGCCGGAGCGAAATTCCAGATCGCACGGATACCGCTGTATACGAGGAGGTCCGCCGCCTCTTGGGCCGCGTCCGCCGGTGTTGTGATGATCCCGATGTGGATGTGCATGCGGGCCGCCAAGGAGGGCAACTTTTCGATTGGCAGGATATTCTTGCCGTGGATTGGCTTGCCTATTTTTTCGGGGTCTTTGTCAAAGGCGGCGACGATGTCTAGGCCGTACTGGCCGAAGGACTGGCGGTGGAGCAGGGCGGCAGCCAGGTTTCCCGCGCCAACGATGAAGGCGTCCGTGACATTCTTCCAGCCCAAGAAGCTCTCGATGGACTCAATCAGGTCCGCGACGGGATAGCCCACCTTGGGGCGGCCGACAATCCCTGTCGCAGCAAGGTCTTTTCGGACCTGTGTGGGGTCCAGGCGCAGTTCCAACCCGATGCGGCTGCAAGAGACGACTTCGCGTCCGCGATGTGCAAGCCCTTTCAGGTAATGGTGATAGGCGGGAAGCCGACGGAGAGTCGCTTCCGAAATGTGTTTTGCGACCGGTTCGGTACTAACCTGCGCTGTCGTCATGTGGACCTCCTGGCAGTGAGCGCGTGGAATCGAGAAACTTTTATCGAGAAAAATGTATCGAGAAACTTTTCTCGATAAATATACCGTCAAAAATGCCGCTTGTCAAGTGAGCGTGGAAATGGTCAAGCGCTACATGAAAGGCCGTCTCCTGACGGGCGAGGAGTGAAGGCGGCGTAGAGTCAGCAAAGTTGATGAGACGTGGCTCCGTGCATCCGACGGCAGGCGGGCTTTCTCGTGCGCTTAAGTCGTCAATTAATAGCGACTTATGAAGTCTGGCAGGTTGACTGCGGCGAGCGAATTTGAACGGTGGATATTCGCTTGCTGCCTTGCGGCTTGGATGCGACTCGTGGGCGAGGGCAGACTGCCTTGAAGGAGATTTCTCTAGGCGACAGTCTGCATTTTGTTGGCGAAATCTTTGCCCGAGGTGGGCGGCGGCAGAGGACGACCCTGTTCCAAGTACAGGGAAATGGCTTCTTCGACGATTTCGCAGAGTTCATCGAAGACCTGCTTCTCGTCGTCGCCATGGCAGCCTCCGTAAACCAAACCCGGAGAACTGCCTACATAACACTGGTCTTCATCGGACCACTCTACGATCTTCACGTAGCGGGCGCTGTCTTTCATCGCTTCGATTCCTTGATGGCAAGGGCCACCGCACGAACTTGGTACCGTTTGGCGTCGTCGCCTGGACTTCCAGAGACTGTCAGCGGATGTATGACTTTGGGGTGAACGAAATTGCGATGACTTCCCCCCACCACGATTCTCAAAGCCCGCATGTTCAAGTTGGGTGATCAGATCTCTGACCTTTGGCGGCAACTTCCGTCTCCAACTGCCTAAACAAGTCCAAGGAGATTATACCGCTTGGGGGCAAGCCAATGACAAGAAAGATGTCCGAAGTGAAGCAGCTCCGGGATACCCCTACCGCAGTTCCACCTTTCTCAGCCGCAGGGCGTTGGTGATCACTGAGACGGAGCTGAAGCTCATGGCGGCGGCGGCGAGCATCGGGCTGAGCGTCAGGCCGAAGACGGGATACAGAACGCCCGCGGCGATGGGGATGCCGAGGATGTTGTAGACAAACGCCAGGAACAGATTCTGGCGGATGTTGCGCATGATGGCCTTGCTGAGGGCGCGGGCGCGGACGATGCCGCGGAGGTCGCCGCGGACGAGGGTGATGTCGGCGGTTTGCATGGCGATGTCGGTGCCGGTGCCCATGGCGATGCCCACATTGGCTTGGGCGAGGGCGGGGGCGTCGTTGATGCCGTCGCCGGCCATGGCGACGAAGCGGCCTTCGTCTTGCAAGGCTTTGACGGCCTCGGCCTTGGCATCGGGGAGGACCTCGGCTCGGACCTCGTCGATGCCGATCTTACGCGCGACGGTATCGGCGGTGCCTTGGTTGTCTCCGGTGAGCATGACGACGCGGAGCCCAACGTCGTGAATGGCTTTGATGGTATCGGCGGCGGAGGCCTTGACCGGGTCGCTGATG
>JBAZRU010000416.1:4633-5034 GCA_041662805.1 Candidatus Hydrogenedentales bacterium
CACGACTGTGTGGGACTCGCGATGTTGGGTCTTGATCTGCGATTCGAGCGATTGCAGGGAAACGCCTTCTTCGCGCATGAGGGCTTCGCTGCCGACGAGGACGCGCTGCCCTTCGACCATTCCAACGACGCCTCTGCCGGTTCGCGAGGTGAACTCGGTGACTTCTGCGGGGAGGAGGTGCTGGACGCGGGCGGCATCGACGATGGCGGCGGCCAAGGGATGTTCGCTGGCTTGTTCGATGCCGGCAGCGATGCGGACGACGTCGGTGGCTTTGAATCCGTTTGAGGCGAACAGGCTGATGACGCGCGGCCTGCCTTCGGTGAGCGTTCCGGTTTTGTCGATGGCGACGGTGTCGACTTTTTCCAGCATTTCGAGGGCTTCCGCGTTTTTCACGAGGATGC
>JBAZRU010000416.1:5044-6542 GCA_041662805.1 Candidatus Hydrogenedentales bacterium
GCGGCCGACGCCGACCATGATGGACATGGGGGTGGCGAGTCCGAGTGCGCAGGGGCACGCGATGATGAGAACGGACACGGCGTTGACGAGGGCGTAGGCGAGGCGCGGCTCGGGCCCGACCATCATCCACACGGCGAAGGTGATGAGGGACGACAGAATGACGGCGGGGACAAATATGCCGGAGACGACATCGGCGAGGCGCTGGATGGGGGCGCGGCTGCGCTGGGCTTCGCCGACCATGCGCACAATCTGCGCGAGGAGCGTATCGGCCCCGACGCGTTCGGCCTGCATGATGAAGCTGCCCTTGCCGTTGATCGTGCCGCCGGTAACGTGGTCGCCTAGTTTCTTCTCGACGGGGACGGGCTCGCCGGTGAGCATCGATTCGTCGACGACGCTCGCGCCGTCGAGCACGAGACCGTCGACGGGCACGCGGTCGCCGGGGCGCACGCGCAGGCGGTCGCCGACACGGACTTCGTTCAGGGGGATGTCTTCTTCCAGTCCCTTGCCGCGGACGATGCGGGCCTTGTTCGGTGCGAGGCCGAGGAGTTGCTTGATAGCGCTGGAGGTGCGCGAACGGGCCTTGAGTTCGAGGACTTGTCCGAGCAGCACGAGGGTGATGATAACGGAGGCTGCCTCGAAGTAGACGGGAATCATCCCGCCGTGGCCGCGCAGGGATTCAGGGAAGAGGCCGGGCGCGAGCATCGCGACGACGCTGTAGGCGAAGGCAACGCTGGTACCGAGGGCAATCAAGGTGAACATGTTGAGGTGCAGCGACACGACGGAGCGCACGCCCCGCACGAAGAAGGGCAAGCCGCAATACAGTACGACGGGCAGGGCGAGGAGGAACTGAATCCAGACCCATACGCGCATGGGGGCGATGGGCGTGAGCAACATGCCGGGGACCATTTCGGACATGGCGATGAAAAAGATGGGTACCGTGAACGCGGCGGCGATTTTGAGGCGGCGGGTCATGTCGTCGAGTTCGGGGTTATGTTCTTTGGCGACGATGGTGCGGGCTTCGAGGGTCATGCCGCAGATGGGGCAGGTGCCGGGGACTTCTTCGGCCACCTCGGGGTGCATCGGGCAGGTGTATTCGATTTCGGCCGCGGCCAGCTCGAGCGATTCCGGTTCGAGGGCCATGCCGCAGAGCGGGCAGTCGCCGGGGCCTTGCTGGCGCACGGTGGGGCACATCGGGCAGATGTAGGTGCGGCTGTCTTTTCCCTTGGACGAGACTGCGGCGGTTACGGGTGAGGCGACGCGAAAGGCGTCGGCGGAGAACTTGGCCGTTGGCGGTGCGGGTTTGTCCAGGTACTTCGCCGGATCTTCCGCGAACTTGGCCACGCACGATGCCGAACAGAAGAAATAGTTGACACCCTCATGCGTGTGGCGATGCTTCGCCGTGGCCGGGTCGACGTTCATGTGGCAGACCGGGTCTATCGTCAACGTCGCAGCGCCGGGCACGGGGTCGTGTCCGCCGCAACACGCGTGTTGCTCGCTC
>JBAZRU010000417.1:0-6520 GCA_041662805.1 Candidatus Hydrogenedentales bacterium
CGCAGTTCGTAATCGACCGGCATCACCGAGTGATCTCTTGGAACAAGCCGCTGGAGGACTACAGCGGAATTCTCCAGAGCGACGTCGTGGGCACAACCGATCATTGGCGCGCATTCTATCCCGAGAAACGGGCATGCCTGGCGGATTTCTTGGTAGACAACGATTTCGACTCGCTCGCCCAATACTATGGCGGCAAAGTCAAGCCGTCGAGTCTCGGCGCCGAAGCCTTTGAAGGAATCGACCTGATTCCGTACAAGGACGAGCCTGGGCGTTGGCTCCACTTCACCGCAACCGTCATACGGGACATTCACGGAACCATCATCGGTGCAGTCGAGACGATCGAAGACATTACCGAGCGAAGGCGCATGGACGAGGAACTGCGCAAGTCACGGGACGAATTGGAAGCTCGGGTTGCGGACCGCACGAAAGAGCTTGCCCTACTCAATACGTCGCTCCAGGCAGAAGTGGAGAGCCGAAAGCGGATAGAAGGAGCTACACGAAAGGCCAATGAAGAAACAGAGCGCCTGATGGCGTCCATGTCTTCCTTTCTCATCGCGCTCGACTTGGAACAGCGGGTCACTCGTTGGAACGCGGCGGCCGAAATCGTGTTTGGGCTTCCGGCTTCGAAAGTCATCGGATGTTCTTTGGGAACCTGTGGCATTCGATGGGATTGGAATTCCATTGTCGATAAGGTGCCTGAGTGGCCCTTGGTCGAAAAGACGGTTCGGTTGCCGGAGGTCCGATACGAGAAGGCGGATGGCAGTGCAGGGTTCTTGAGCTTGACGGTGGATGTCGTAAAGAGTGACGAAGGGATGCGCGAGGGGTGCTTTGTAATCGGCATGGACGTCACGGATCGGCGGAATCTCGAAGTTCAATTGCTTCACGCGCAAAAGCTGGAATCCGTGGGGCAATTGGCGGCCGGTATCGCCCACGAAATCAACACGCCCACGCAATACGTGGGAGACAACATCGAGTTTCTCCAAATCGCCTACCAGGAGTTTGCTGCACTCATTGCCGTGTTGCGTGAGCTGGCCGAGAGGCGAAACGGGGATGAGGAGCTGACGGCGACTCTCACGAAAGCCCGGGAATTGATTGAGCTCGCGAACGTGGACTATTTGATGGAGCAAATCCCCAGGGCCATCGAGCAGTCGATCGAAGGGATCGGCCGAGTCTCCTCGATTGTCCAGGCCATGAAGGAGTTCTCCCACCCCGGAACGGAGGAGAAGTCTTCCGTCGATTTGAATCAGTGCATCCTCAGCACGGTCACCGTCTCGCGAAACGAGTGGAAATACGTAGCAGATCTGAATACGGATCTGGACGAGGATTTGCCTCTGGTCATGAGCCTTCCCGGAGAATTTAATCAGGTGGTTCTCAACAT
This sequence comes from Candidatus Hydrogenedentales bacterium, assembly GCA_041662805.1. Classification (GTDB taxonomy): domain Bacteria; phylum Hydrogenedentota; class Hydrogenedentia; order Hydrogenedentales; family SLHB01; genus JAIBAQ01. The sequence continues at coordinate 1,379 of JBAZRU010000417.1, forward strand.
GATCGTGAATGCAGCACATGCCATTGAGGAGGCAACGCACGGATCCGGGCGGAAAGGCGAGATTGTAGTTCGATCAAGGCAACACGACGACTACGTCGAAATCGATATCGGCGATACGGGCTGCGGCATTCCGGACGAAATCCGAGAGCGCATCTTCGATCCATTCTTTACGACCAAGGAAGTAGGCCGAGGCACAGGGCAAGGATTGGCCATCGCCCGTCACGTCGTAGTCGACAAACTTGGAGGAACGATATCCCTGGAGAGCAAGGTAGGCGAAGGGACGACATTCACAATCCGATTGCCGATCTCCTAGCGAATGCCCCTTCAGTTAGCTCCCGACAGCGTCCCGAACGTTTTTGGTTGCAGGAGGTGGAGTGTCAACGCAATGCTGCCCGCAAAAGCGAAGATATTGTTTGTAGACGACGATGCCAACATATTGGAAATGATGGCCCGAATCATCCGTCAGAGCGGCGAGAATTGGGAGGGAGAATTCCGCGCAAGCGTAGACGAGGCGCTTGATGTGCTGGCGCGTGTCGACTTCGATACGGTGGTAAGCGATATGCGTATGCCGGCCAAGGACGGCTTCGCATTGGTGGAGAGTATGAAGGGGGATGCTCGCCTGAGCCGTGTCCCCGTGATCATATTGACAGGCGACCACGACAGTACTCTGAAGCGCCGTGCTCTCGACATGGGAGTGACGGACCTTTTAAGCAAACCCATTCTGCGAGAGGATCTGATTGCGCGCCTTCGAAGTGCTCTTCGTTTGAAGGAACAACAGGACAAGCTCGAAGACCAAGTAGAACTGCTCGATGGGATCGTGCGGGAACGCACGTGCCAGTTGGAACGATCTCACCGGGAGGTCGTTTGGCGTTTGGCCAAGGCGGGGGAATTCAGGGACGATCAAACAGGCAACCATGTCGCGCGCGTCGCCTGGTGTTCGTGCGTACTTGCAGAAGCGCTGGGTCTAAAGACTTCGCATGTCGAGCTATTGTATCAGACCGCCCCATTGCACGACATCGGGAAGATTGGTATTCCAGACTGTATCCTGCTCAAGCCAGGCATATTGACCGCCGAGGAAAGGCGCATTATGGAGCGTCATCCTCTCATAGGTGAAGAGATTCTCCGCAGCGTTCCGTTGGCAATGATGCAGTCCATGGACGACTATGGGAAGATGGAGGCGCCATTGGACACGAATACCCTCTCGCCGGTCCTGGAGATGGCGCGAATAGTCGCCATAGGTCATCACGAGAAATGGGACGGGTCAGGGTACCCCAGCGGTTCGTCTGGCGAGGGTATCCCAATCGAGGCGCGAATCGTCGCATTGGCCGACGTGTACGATGCGCTGGTATCCGAGCGTCCGTATAAGCGCGCCATGACCGAGACGGAGGCTTCCGACTTGGTGCAGCGCGAATCCAATCGTCATTTTGACCCCGGCGTAGTCGCGGCGTTCCTAGCAAGCTTCGAGAAGTTCCGGCAAGCTCAGGTCCGGTTTCGCGAGTTGCCCTTGCCCCTTCGAGATGAGGAGTGAGAACATGAAGGACATTCTCTTCGTCGATGACGAATCCAACATTCTCGAGGGGCTGCAGAGGATGCTGTTTGTTCTCCGCCACGAATGGAACATGGCATTCGCGACAAGTGGTGCTCAAGCGCTTGAATTGATGGAGAAGCAGCATTTCGACGTCGTTGTTTCCGATATGCGCATGCCGGGTATGGATGGGGCGGCCTTGCTGTCCGAAGTCAAGTCGCGTTACCCGGACACTCTTCGCTTTATCCTCACGGGGCAGTCCGACAGTGAAACGGTTTATCGTTCCGTTGGTGACGCACACCAATTCCTTACCAAGCCGTGCAAGGCAAGTTTGCTGAGAGAATGCGTCGATAAGGCCCTTGCTCTCAAAGAGTTGATGTCAAACAGTGCACTGCGGGGAATGGTCACGCAGATAGCCACGCTTCCCCCCGTGCCCGCGGTCTACACCCAGCTCTGTGCTGAACTGAAGAACAAGGACAGCTCTGTCGCCGACGTGGGGCGCATTATCGAATGCGATCCGGCCATGACTGCGAAGATTCTTCAATTGGTCAACAGTGCGTTCTTTGGAATGCGGCAGCATATTGCCACCGTCAAACAAGCGGCGGCGTTGCTCGGCTTCGACACCATAAAAGCCTTGGTGCTGGCCACGGGGCTTTTCTCCTATGCCCGCAAAGGGGACCCCTCGGGGCGCTTCTCAATCGAGGCCATTCAACAGCATAGCATGCTGGTGGCCAACTACGCCCAAGTCATTTGCCGGGGAGAGGCCTCACTGAAAGACATGTGCGGTGAAGCCTATACTGCAGGCTTGTTGCATGATGCGGGGATGCTCATTATGGACGATGCGCTACGGGGGGAGTATGCCCATGCGCACGACTTTGCAGTGACGAACGGCGTGACCCTGACCGATGCGGAACAGGCACTTTTCGAATGCACACACGCCGATGTCGGCGCCTATCTACTCGGCATTTGGGGATTGCCTGGCTCCATTGTTGAGGCCGTCGCGTATCATCACAGGCCAAGTGATTGCGTCGGGGACGACCTATCTCTCCTGACGGCAATTCACGCTGCGGATGCGCTCGCCGTCGCGCTTCATCCGGGGCAGTTCGAGTACCTTGCGGCCAAAATTGACATGAAGTACCTCGGGAAGCTTGGGCTGGAGGAGCTACTAGTCAAGTGGGAAGCATCTTGTGCCAACTTCGAATCGAAAAAGGGCGGATGAGCATGGACGAGAAAGTCTTGTTTGTCGATGACGATGCCAATATTCTCGAGGCCTACCAGAGAAAGCTTCAACAGGTGCTACCCGTGTACACGGCGCAGGGACCCCACCTCGGCTTGCGGGAAATCCAAGAGAATGGACCTTTTGCCGTAGTGGTTTCGGATATGAATATGCCCATGATGAATGGTGTCGAATTCCTGCAAAAAGTCCGCGAATTGGCTCCGGATACCGTTCGCATCATGCTTACCGGAAAGGCCGACATTAAGGTGGCCATGGAGGCGGTCAATGACGGAAACGTCTTTAGGTTTCTGACGAAGCCGTGTCCCTCCCGGCTGATGGGAGATTCATTGCTCGCGGCCATCAAGCAGTATCGCTTGGTCGTTTCGGAGAAGGTTTTACTTGAAGGGACGCTCAAAGGGACGACGGAACTACTTACGGAAATCCTATCTTGGGTCTGCCCGAACGCCTTTGGACACTCCCTGCAACTACGCAACACCGTCAAGGCGCTGGCCTCGAAACTCACCGCCGGCGACGAATGGCAGATAGAAGTCGCGGCGACCTTGTCTCAAATTGGGGTATTGGCGTTACCTTCGGAGATCTTGTCGAAATTGGGCGATGGAGAACCCCTTACATCTGAGGAGGAAGAATCGCTAAAGACTGTTCCCGCCGTCGGACACGAGCTCTTGCGGAGGATACCTCGCCTGGAAGAAGTGGCGGAGATCATTCTGTACGCACACAAGCACTATGACGGATCTGGATTTCCGGGGGACGCCATCTCGGGGAAGAGCATTCCGCTCGGCAGCCGGATTCTCAAGGCGGTCGAAGATTTCCACGGACTCAGAGCCATTGGAAGGTCGCGGGAGGACGCGATAAACGAGATGATGGGCAGAGAGGGTTGGTACGACCTTTCCGTCTTGAGTGCGTTGAGTACGTGCACGCTTGCGACCATGGGCTCGGAAGCTCCGCTCAGCCGCGTCGTTCCCATTTCCCTTAACGATTTGAAACCGGGTCTCACCTTGGCGTCGCCAATCATGACCGTAGAGGGGCAAAAGGTATTGGGCGCAGGTACGGAGATTTCGGAGGCATTGCTGATACGCCTGCACAAGTATGCTGAATCCGCTGGCGTGAAGGAACCCATCGAAGTTGTCGTCAATAGCTGATCCAGGAAGGCTTTGCCGAATGGGCAACGCGCATTCCGAAGCCCTCTGAGCCGTACGTCGGCGATTACCGAACAGTTCATTGAACGGGGGATCTCGTGTATACTTCGGACTCCTGTGGCAATACCGCCTGACACCATGTTCTCCCATTCGGAGGCTATCCATGTTTCAACGATCTATGCGTTTCTCGGTTCTGTCTCTTGTCGCAGCGGCTCTTGTGTTCGCACCATCGTCCTTTGCGGCGGAAAAGGCGAAATCAAAAGCCAAGGCAAAGCCCAAAGCGCAACCCAAGACCGATGAAGCGCCGAATATTCTCGACCTTCCATGGAATCTCAGGGATGCGTACAAGTTCGATTTCAAGAATTCGACGCTGATCTACGGAGCGGACAACGGGCAGTGGTCGCTCGACGTCGCGGGCGTGGGCATGGTGTTCGACAAAGTGCGCACCAAGGTCGTCCTTGGCGACGGCAAGGCTATAGACGTAAGTGCGTTCGGCCCCGGCGGGACCACGCGCGACAAGGTGACCTCGTTGTTCGGCGAGGGCGTCGATTACTCGGTCATGCTTCCTGAAAAGGAGGGCCTTCGCGTGCGGCACAGCTTGACCATCAACAACGCGAGTCCATTCCACGCATTTCATATTCAGGTCACGAATGTGACGCAGGCGCCCATCGAGATTGCGAAGATCGTGGTCATGGACATCCCGCCGGGATCGTTGGCCGGTTTCAGCGCCGATACCGAAGTCCACATGCGACGGCTGAATTCGTTTGGTCTAAGCCCTGGCTACGATCCGCAGGCCGTGCCCATGTTCATGATGCTTCAAGACAAACCCAAGGGATTCATTTGCGCCATTGGCGTTGTCCCTTCGGGTAAAGGGGCATCGGGAGTCAATCTACAAGCGCACGGCGGCACGTGGCAAGGCGAGGTGTCGACCGTATTCGACCCGCCCGTCCGGGTCGACCCGGGGCAGACGATCGAGGCGGACCCCGTCTGGATCGTTCTGAACATCCCGCAACCGGCCGAGTTGGACCGGCAGCTCGCGTTTGCCTACGCCAACCTTCGCAAGCCCGCAGCGACCGCGGAAGTGCCGCCAGCGTGGGTGACCACAGGCGAAGGGGAATCCATTGAAGACTTGCGCCGCGCCGTGTCCGCGTGGGGCGAGAGCGGCATCCAACACGTCCTTGTGCCGTCGGGGTGGGAAGGAGTACCGGGGTCGCTCGAAGGGGGATCGCCGCGCTTCCCGAAGA
>JBAZRU010000418.1:0-6516 GCA_041662805.1 Candidatus Hydrogenedentales bacterium
CTGCAAACCCGCCATTGGAAACGTACAGACGGTTGTCGACATTGAGGATTTCGAAGGGATCGCTCACGAAGGCGCTTTCGCAATCCAGGACCACGTCGGCTTCCGTTTCGACGAAACCCTTGTCCTCGTCGGCCAACTCGCGATAGTCGCGCCAGATTTGTACGGTATCGCTGCCGTCATCCGAAACGTAGAGGTCGTTTCCGGTGAAGTCGCCAGTAAGTTGGATACTGTTGGGATTTTGAATCAGTGGGTTCGCTGCCCCGCTTAGCACCACACTCGGGTCTTGCAGACTTCCCTTCGTCAAGACGTTGAGATAGAGCAGGATTTGCGCGTAATCGAACCCCTCCGGCCCCGACCCCTTGTTGATGCTTGTGCCGAGGCCCCAGTCGCCGACGGCCAAGTCTACATTGCGCAGCAAAATGCTGGGGGGCGAGTCTGCTCCCGTCGGACAGCCAATGCCCGTCACGGCGAGTAGGAGAGAGGCGATTGCGATCGCGCAAAACATCGCGATTCGTATCGGCTTTCCTGCTTTGGTTTCACGAGTCAAATTCATGGCCACACATCCTCCTGCTTTGCAGTGGATTGCGGCACGCTTCGGAAAGCGGCACCTCAGGCCAAGCCTATCGGGCAACACCGCAGACGGTCAGCGCGCCTTGCATTCGCACTGCTTTAGGTCTTCCAGAACCCCTACCGGACTATGATGCAGAATTCTGGTATGAATAGCAAGTGAAAACGTCTAGCAATATCGTGCTTCCCACGTCATTTGCAGGTCGCACTTCGCGCTGGATCTCGCGCGCAACGTATTCATTTCCCATGGGTTAAGCTGGCGGAGAGGAAGCAATCACCACAGGCGTCAAACGAAAGGTCACCGCGCCCGCATCGGATCTGAGCGAGGCATCAAACACGGGAGACCGGAACCGTCTTTCCAGCGGCTTGCTGTGAACTTGCCTGGGTCGCTCTGCTGCGCTTTCCGCGAATCATGTGCAATATGCATTCGGACGCCCCCGGTGGCGTTGGCATGTCGTCGAGTTCGACTGGGTAGAAGGGAACAAGCCCGCGGAGTGTTGAGTGAAGAACAGCCTGGAAGGCGGCGGTGCAGCTTCGCGGATATGTTGACCGCTGCTGCTAAATCTGAAGGCCTGCCATGCGCGCGCGTTTAGCCCAGTACTTCTGAACCCATGAAGGGCGCACATCCGGGACGGAGTGGTTGTCTGCGGCCTGAGTCCACTTCTCCAGAAGGGCATCTCCCTCGGCGAATGCGTCTGCCGGTTCAGGAGGATTCTCCACCCACTTTGCCTCAGTCGCATTGCGCTCGGGCACATACAGGTCCCGTAGCGCGTCGGGATTGCGGGCAACGCTACGATGAAACCGCTCGTGCCGCCACCAGAGCGAATCGCCGGCCTTGTCGGTGGGGTTGCCCATGTTCAATGGTTTCAACACACTCACCGGCTTATAGAGCGAGGTGCAGGGGGCGGCGGTCGCCGTCACCCAGTGCTGCGCGCCGGTCTTGCTCAATTCGGATACCCACGACCCCGTCGTCTGCGCATTGAAGAACATGCCCCCAGCATGCATGCAAACGTGCTGCATCCCCCCGTTTATCCTCGAATACTCGGGAACCGTCCGCCTGAAACCATGGTCGCGCAAGGCGGCGAACAGATGCAGAGGACCAAGGGTCCGGCCACCCAGCGCCACCATGCGGCCGCTTCGCACGCCGCAGCGCGACAGGCGCGTCCTAAGGCCATCGGTATGCTTGGCCGCGAATTCCGGTATCGACAGACCGTTGGACAAAGCGCGCACGCCTTGCACCTTCTCGATTGCATGCTCGCGGCCCGCGGTCTCCAGCACGAACGCGCCGTTGTGGTCCGCGACCATGAAGCTGTTGTGATACGTGAAAGAGGGCTTTTCCAGCCCACACCCGCCGCCTTGCCCGTGGTCGCGAAGCAACTGGACAATGACTTCGCAGGCTTGCTCCGCCGTTTCCGCCCGTTCCAGCGCAAGCCGGACCATGTCCATTCCCGTCAAGCCGGTCTTTGCATACGGCTGTTTGGTGAACACGGCCTCGTTACCGATGACCACATTGTGTTCGTTTGCGCCCATCTCCGCGCCCCAAATCCAGTACGGTTTGCTTATCGCTACTGCGTGCGTCTTCAACGCCTGCGGAATCTCGATATGCGTGCACTTCACCCGAGCGCCCTTGTCGTAGGACGCGCGCGGATGCCACTCCAAGATTTGGGCCTCGTTGGGGTCGCGGTCGGAATTCTTCGCGAAGAAGACCTGGTCTTTCTTAACGATTGCTATAGTGTCGCACATGCAGTAATTCTCTTTGCTTGGTTTGTGCCATTCAGTGCGCAGGCATCATTTCACAGCGAATTGAAACCCGTCAACCCGCGTGGCAAGGCATCAACCTGCGGATTCGCTCAGATAGCGAATCGCGATACTCGACATCAACAAAATCGCGGGGCGAATGGCTTCGTCACTGAAGTTGTACCGCGGATTGTGCAGCGAAGGGTAGGTCTCGCCGGGTATCGGATTGACCCCAAGCCAGATGAAGGTCCCAGGCGCCTTCTGGAGATAGAAAGAGAAATCCTCCGCGCCCATGTACGGATACGGCGAGTCAATGACGCGGTCCTCGCCGAGCACGGACATGGCTGTCTCGCGAACGAAGGACGTTGTTGCCTCGTCGTTGTATAGCGGGGGATAGCGCGTTTCCGAAATGTGGACTTCCGCTTCCGCGCGATGGGCTTCGGCGGTCTTCTCCGCGATGCGGCGAATTCCCTGCTCGATGACTTCGCGGACGCCTGCGTTAAGACTTCGAAACGTCCCTTCAAGTACGGCGCATCCGGGGATGATGTTCGTGGCGCTGCCCGCGTGGATCTTCGCAACCGTCACCACGCCCGTGTCCCATGGGTTGAGTTCCCGGCTAACTACGGACTGCAGGGCAGTCGTGATGTGCGCCGCGACCACAATCGGGTCAATGCCCGCCGCGGGATCGGCCCCGTGGCACGCCTTCCCCTTTATCGTAATCTTGAAGATGTCCGCGCCGGCCATCGTCCATCCGGAACGCAGACCAACGTGGCCCACGGGAATGGTTGGCCAGCCGTGCAACGCAAAAGCGGCGTCGACGCCTTCGAGCACGCCTTCTTCGACGATGAGTCTGCCGCCCGCGGCTTCTTCCTCCGCCGGCTGAAACACGAACTTCACCGTCCCACGGATGTCGTTGCGATGAGTCGCAAGCGTCTTTGCCACGCCGCATAAACATGCCGAGTGACCGTCATGGCCGCATGCGTGCATTCGATTTGGAATATGTGATGCGTATGGAAGGCCCGTCTCTTCTTGAATTTCCAGCGCATCCATATCCGCCCGGAGGAGTACGGTTCGGCCTTCGCCGCCGCGAAGCGTGGCGACGATGCCCGTGCCCTTGGCAAACCCGCGCTCGTAGGGCACGTCGATGCCGTCGAGGAATCGGGCAATGCGGTCGGAGGTCCATCGCTCTTCGAAGCGGATCTCGGGATGTTGATGAAGCTCGTGACGAAGCGCAACGATCTCCGGCAACACTCCGTCCACGGTCGTGTGCAACGGTGAGGACATGGGACACCTTTGAAAATGCCGCGGCCAATTCGATGGCCGCGGCGATGGGTCGATTAGAACTTAAGCCGCGTGCCGGGGAAGGCCGTAACACTCAGCTCAACGCCGACATCCCAGCCGGATTCGCGTTCGCTGAATTGAAACGCCCCTTCAACGCACTGCATCACGCGGCGGACTTCGTATTTTTGACGGCTGAGATCGCCCTTCTCGAGGTCGAACACATGCTCGAACCCAAGCGACCATTTTTCGTTCAACTTGTAGCCGGCCCCGTACAGGACTTCGCGGTTAAACACTTCGCCCTGCGTCTGCGTGTACGCGAAGCCTACCCTTCCGTTGAACCGGCCATTGAAGGGACGATCATCATAGTAAAAGTAGGCGAGAACACGCTCATAGTCGCCATAGGACGCATTGTAACGATCCACCGCTTCGGGATCCGCGCGCCGGTCAGTCAAGCGCTCATACAGTTGAATGACCGTGCGCTGCACGACATACGGCTCGTCGAGTTGGAAATCAATATCATCGTTGATCGTATGCGATTCGCCCACCGCCATGAAGCCCCACCACGGCCTCGGCCGAATCTCCAATTCCATTTCGTAGTCGCTTCCCCGCGAGACTTCGTTCCAGAAATCCGTCCCGTGGTACAGCGACAGTCTCGCAACTTGCCAGGATTCGCTGGTCTCTGCGTCGCGGCCGAGGATAATGTTGTCGACCTTGCCCTCAATGCGGCTACGGCCAAACACACGGTCGTATGCGTCGAATTTGGGAGTATCTTCGATTCCCATCGTCGCCTCGGGGCGATACGAATAGGTCATCGACGGCACGATCAAGTGCTTGAATTCGGAGAAGCCCCAGCGCCCCGGGTAGTCCTTCTGGAAACGAGTCTGGACCGTCACGCCCGCGGTGGACGAAAAGCGCGTGTCCGCGCCGCCGTCGTTGCGCGTCTTGGAATACCACGAGCCTTCCAGCTCAAGGAAGGGCGTAATGTTTAGATTGTCGACCAATTGCAGGTCGTAACTTACCCGGGCGACATTGACCGAGCGCGCCGCGCTTTCATCGAACGGCTCACGGTTGTTGTAACCGGCGATCGTGTCGAACGACAGGTACAAGCGTTCCGCGATTTCGCGCTCAAGCAGATGGAACGTGGCTTCGGGCAACCGTTCCGTCTCGGTTGTAAACCCATTCGTACGCGGGCGGACTGTCGCCGTTGCGATGTAGGCCGGCTGCGTGTACGCGACATTCGCGAAGGTCCGCGGATCGCTTCTGTCTTTGTAGCGTTCGTAGAAGAAATCCTTGTAGAAGTCACGATCGTACCACTGCTCCAATTGGACCAGCAGCACGGTGTCGGGCGTCAACTCCTGGCGATGGTACCACTCGGTATACCCGCGATCCTTGGTCGTGTAGAGCGTATGAAACTCGCCCTTGCCGCGGAACAACGGCGAAGCCGGCGTTTCCATATAGTCATAGGAGCCGTCGATGCCTACGCCAATGCCCTGTTTCGTCGTGGGAATGAGGCGCAGACCCAGCTTCAGATCGGTGGTCACGGCGAACTGCTGGCCGACGTTCACGTAGTAACCGAGTTTCGCTTTGCGGCCACTGTCGAAATCGAAGCCCACCGTCGGGGCGTCTCCACCCGAGAAGGACCACCTCGGCCAGTAGATAGGCGTGCGCGCGCTACCAATTTGAAGGTTCGCCCCCGTCCCCGTGACCTCGGCGTTTTTGCCGAAGTGCGCGTCCTTCAGGCGAATCTTGTAGTACTCGTGATCGCAATCGCAGGTCGTCAGCCAGAGGTTCTTGCCCTGCATCTCCTCTTCGCCGAGGATCGTGAGCTTCTCGCCTCCAAACCGAACCTGTCCGGCATGTCCTTCCACGCCGACGGCTTCACCGGTCTTCGTCGTGAAGTCGTAAACAATATGTTCGGCCTTGAGCTGGCGCGTCGGCTCATTGATCTCGATATTCTTCGCGTCCAGATTACCCAACGAGAGCATCTTGCGCGCGAGGCCCTGCTCGACGTCCTCGCCGGAGTGCGCCAGCGGAGGCGGCACTTCCAGCTTCTTGTTCGCGGGTATTTGATACATGATATCGTCTGCAAAGGCCGTGCTTTGACCCTGCATAACCTCGACGTTTCCGCTGACATGCAATTCGCCAGTCAGCCTGTCGTAGAACAAGTGGTCGGCGGCGAACTGCACGGTATCCAGGGTTAACCGCACGTCGCCGTCCGCGACAATCTTGGTCCCGCCGTCCAACGTCTGAATATTTCCGGCCTGCAGGTCGCGGAAAGGTTGCGTCCAATCGGGAGGCTCGAAACCGCCTTCCGAGGTGCCCAGATTCAGGCCTTGGTTAACCGACTGGCCAAACGTCTTTTCCTCGTTGCCCATATTGAGCTGCGACGAACCTGGCTTCCGACTGAACGCTTTCTTGTTCTCTGGAGCCGCGGGCGCTGGCGCTGGCGGAGTCAATCTACTCTTGCGTGTTTGGGGAGCAGCCGGCGTGGCGGCGCTTGGCGCCGTTGATTCTGGCGATGCCTTTTCTTCTGCCTTTTTCGGCTCTTCGGCGGGTTGCGCCGCAGGCGGCTCGACAGGAGCGGCAACAGGCGCGGGAGCCGCCTCCGCAACCTTTACGGGTTCTTCGGCAGACTTAGCTTCTTCAACCTTCGCAGGCGCTTCAACGGGCTTCGGCTCTTCCGTTTTCACGGCGGCCGGTGTGATTGTTCCTTTGTTGCCTTCTTTGACCTCAACGGTCTGGGTCGGCTCTGGAGATGCCGCAGGCTCGGACGTTGCCGCAGGCGCAGGTGCGGGCGTTGCTTCAGGCGCAGGCGCCGCCGCAGGTTCGGGCTGCGCCGGTTGGGCCGGGGCCGCGGCAACGCGCACAGGCTCTGCCACACCACTTGACAACCATTGCTTGGTCTTCGGTGAAAGGACGACGACAACGCCG
>JBAZRU010000419.1:0-6500 GCA_041662805.1 Candidatus Hydrogenedentales bacterium
CGAGCAGGTATTGGGCGACTTCGAAACGTTGGCTCAACCTCTCGCATCCCATGACCACGACCACAAGCCGTACGCCGTTGCGCACGGCCGTTGCTGTGAGACAGTAGCCCGCGGCACGCGTGAAGCCGGTCTTGAGTCCGTCGCACCCTTCCAGGCTGAAGAGGAGCTTGTTCGTGTTTGATTTCGGCGCTTCTTCGGGGCGCAATGAAAACTCGCGCACGCCGACCCACGTCATGATCTGCGGTTTCTTGATGCACTCCTCAGCCAATACCGTCATGTCGCGCGCGGTCGTCACGTCCGATAGCTCGCCCTTGCCCGGGGGCAGGCCGTGCACGGAGTGGTACTCGGTGCCGCGCATGCCCAATTCTTTGGCGCGCGCATTCGCTGCTTCGAGGTACTTGTCGACGCTTCCCCACAATCCTTCGGCGACCGCCGTGGCGGCATTGTTGGCGGAGGCGACCGCGACGGCCGTCATGAGTTGATCGAGGGTCCAGGACTCCTTGGCCTTCAACTCGACCTGGGTTCCGCCCACGTTGGCCGCGCCAGCACTAATCGTAATCGGAGTTTCCAAGGTCCATGTACCCGCATCCAACCCCTCGGTTACGAGAAGCATCAGCATGAGTTTGACCATGCTAGCGGGTGCGTGCGCTTCGTCGGCGTTGCGTTCGCCTACAACCAACCCCGTATCGGCCACGCGTATGATGTAGTTGGTGCAGGGAAGCCCCGCTCCTTGACTCCATGCGACGCTCCCACTCGAAATCACAACAAAGGCCAGCGCCAGTACCGGTTGAATCACATATCGTCTCAATGCTTGGGACTCCCTTCTTCAAGCCTTGCGGCGTTTACGTCTCACTGTATCACGCCGGATCGCACCGAACCAACCGTCGCGGCACCGACGACCTCGGCAAGTTCTTTGACGCTGAATGGTTTTCGCAGCAAGGGCAGTTCTTCGCCAGCGGCAAGCCCCCAGTATTCGCTCGGCAATCCGGTCATGATGCAGAGTGGAGCGCCGCATTCGCGACCGAATTGGATTGCCATACCCAAGAAGGAGCCGCTTGCTCCGTCAGTGCCGTCCAAATCCGCGAGAATCACATCCGGGAGGCGATCCTTGACGCGGTCGCGCGCCCGCTCCAAATCCGAGACGCAAACACAGGCAAACTTTCTGCGCGACAAAGCCATGCTGAGCCAATCGAGCAAGTCGCCATCATGACTGATCGCCAAAACGAGGCCCTTGTCCGCGCGGGCCGTCGAGCGCCAGGCGGAATCAATCGTCTCATCGCTAGCCTCGGCCTGGCCCAGCACATGCCTTGCCATCGCCAAAAGGCGTGCTGGGGCAAACGGCTTTGCGAGGATAGGCACCGAGACAGGCACCTGATGCGTGTCCTCCCGGCGCGGACCTTCGTCCCCGACCAACAGCAAGGCATCGCAATCCAAGTCGGTCCAGTCCTGCGTCAAGCGGCTCAGCATCGCAGGTCCGCTCAAGTCGTCCATGATCTCATCGACAATCACGAGGTCATAGTGTTTCTCTTTCCATTCTCGCAGCGCCTCGTGCCCTTTGGCGGTCGCGTGCACCGAGTAGCCGTCTTTGCGCAAGGCATCGCTCAGCGCGTCGGCATACACGCGGTCGCTCGCCACGCACAGCACGGCAGGTCCTTCACCCGAGTCTTCACGCACAGGGATGTTCTCAACATCGAACACGCTCCCCGGCAGGAGCAGCGTAAACAGGCTTCCTTTTTCCGGCTCGCTCACGAGTTCTATCGTGCCGCCGTGCGCCTCCGCGATGCTCTTCGCGATCGACAACCCGATTCCCGCGCCTTCGTATTTGCGCGCGAGCGTGTTGTCCGCCTGGAAGAATTTGTCGAAGACCCGTTTGTGCAGATTCTGCGGGATTCCAATTCCGGTGTCTCCGACCGCAAGTGCGACAACACCCTCCTCGCGCACCGAACCGGTCACGGTAATGGTGCTTCCCTTGGACGAGAATTTGACCGCATTCGATAGCAGTATGCCGAGGACTTGCGCGATCCGTTTGCGGTCGCCCCACATCAGCACATCGTCCATTGGGGATTCGGCAATCGCTTCCAACTCGCGCCCGAGCGCCTGAGGCTTGATAGACGCGGCGCTTTCGCGCACCAATTGCCCCATCGAAAAGATGGTGTGGTGAAGGCGAACGCCCCGCACTTCCATTCTGCTGAACTCGATCATTTCATCGATGAGCGTGCCGAGCCTTTCCACATTGCGCATGAGAACGCGCAGCGCGCCTTGTTGCGCGGCAACTAACGATCCCAGATTCCCGGATTCGAGCATCTCGGCATACCCGCGCACCGTGCTCAAAGGCGTCCGCAGTTCGTGCGAGACACTGGCAAGGAAGCTATCCTTCGCGCGATCGAGCATGCGCAATTCGACGTTAGCCTCCTCCAATTCGTACGCGCGCTGCTCCAGTTCGCCTTGCATGCGCATGAGGTCCGTCACGTCGGTCATCACGAGCGAATAGCGCGCCTCCTGTCCTGGGGACTCCTCGATCGGCGAAATAGCGGCAACGACGTGCACCGCTGTGCCACCCGTCCGGAAAAGGCTCAAGTCCTGTTGCATACGCTCGGCGTACGAGGACCGCGCGACCTCGAAGAGCTCGAGCAGGCGTCCCCGGCTCGAGGCTTCCACAAAGGTGAACATGTCGTGGCCGACGATGTCCTCTGCCGCAATTTGGAGCATTTCGCACATGCGCGCGTTGGCAAATCGCACCTTGTACGACGCATCCACGGTCACGAAGCCCTCGTTCATATGGACGAGCAATTCCCGGTATCGTTGTTCGCTTTGTTGGAGCCGATGGGTCCGCTCGTCCACGACGCGCTGCAGTTCTTCCGCATATCGCTCCAGGCGTTTGGACAAGCGGTGCTGCTCCGTGACGTCGCGCACGGTCGCCAAGGCCCCGGCAAAATCGCCGCGCCAATTGAAGAGGGATGTCGCATTAAACCATAGCTGGCGCTCTTCGCCTTCGACCCGCCACGTTACGCCGTATTCGGATGCGCCGCCCCGCGCACGGCCGGAGAAGGGCGTCAGCATCGGCTTCAGGTCGAGTTCTTCGGCAAGGGTCTGGCTGTTCTTGCCGACAATATCTTCCCGCTTGAGGCCCATGAGTTCGAGCAGTGCATTGTTTGCCAGGGTTATGGTGCCGTCCGCGCTGGTCAGGATGAACCCTTCGTTCAAGTGCTCGGCCAAATGACCGAACCGCTCCCCCATCTCCTCAATCTGCTGCTCCCGCCGGGCGATGATGAAGAGGATCGCAAACAGTCCGACTACGAGACTGATAAGGCCGATCCAGCGGGACAGTTCCTCGATGTTCTCGGGGACGTCGGTCATGCTGGCGACTGTGTCCGAGAGATTGGCGACCGTGACCATGGCGCCAACGAACAGCATGATCACGCCGCCGACAAGCACGAAGCGTTGATAGCCGGCTTGCCGGCCGCGATTGACAAGGATCCCCAAGGCGAATGAAGGGCCCGCAACCGAAATCAGGATGATGATGAATCGGACGGCGGGGGCCGTCACGCCGCGCGCGAACAACACACCGCACAGCCCCAAGACGATGGGAATCATGTACAGCGGCAGACTCAGGCGCTGGCGCGTCACGCTCATTCCGATAGTTGCCTTTCCTCTGTGCGGCCTTCGCGGAAATAAGGGACTGACACAAGCCAGTCCGCCGCGACGGACGGAAACGTGTTTGTCCCTGCTTTCCGCGCTCTATTGTCACGTTCTGTCCGAATTAGCGGATTCGTTGGTTCAGTACCTGTAGTCCGAGGAACGCTTCGCAATTTCCAGTCCGGCCAATTCGTCGCAACGCTCGTTCAAGGGGTGGCCCGCATGCCCTTTCAGCCAACGCCAATCCACGTTGTGGCTTTGGGCCAGCGTGTCGAGCTTCTGCCACAGGTCCTTGTTCTTCAACTCGCCTTCCCGGCGCTTCCAACCGATGCGTTTCCATTGCGGCATCCATTCCGTTATGCCCCTGCGGAGATACTCGGAATCCGTGTGAAGCACGACTCGGCAGGGACGCTTGAGCGCCTCTAACGCTCGCACGGCGGCGGTCAGTTCCATGCGATTGTTCGTCGTGTTTTCTTCTCCACCCGACAACTCACGGGACTTGTCGCCGTAGAGAAGAACTGCGCCCCAACCGCCAACGCCCGGATTGGGCTTGCATCCGCCATCCGTATAGATTTCAACCGCTGCTTCGCTCATAAGGACAACAACTCAGCTCCAGAAAGTGCCTGTCTTAGCAGTGGTCTCGCCACCGCATAGTCGCAAACATCTACCGAATTCCGATCATGTCAAGAGTATAGCAAGTCTCTTCATGGACTTGCCCCTCCCTGTGCACCGTCTTTCACCGTCGCCGGACTTCCTGCAAAGATCACCAAATACAATCCACCGAGAACGGCGGCCAACGCCAATGCCAGGTTCCACGTGAGCGGTTCGCCAAGGACCACCGCGGCCAGCAAGGTAGCAAGAGGCGGTTTCAAGAAGAGCGCGCTAGCGGCTTGCGTGGCGTCGACGCCCTCCAGCCCGCGAAAATAGAACAAGTACGCCATACCGGTCACGACGATTGAGAGGTAGGCCAGTTGCGGCCAGATCTTCACGAAGCCCGGTAGCATCTCCCATCGTCCTTCCCAAACGACCATAGGAACAAAGTAGAGAGCGCCGCACGCAGCGCACATCGCGGTCACGGGAAGTCCGGCAAACGGTCCCGCTACCTGTTTGACGCCTACCGTAAAGACGGCAATGGCGAAAGCGCTAATGAGGGCAAAGACCATTCCCAATAAAGAGTATGTCGGCGTTTCGTTGCTCAACGCCAACACGGCGATACCGACGAATCCCAAGACGACGCCTGCTACGCGTCCGATTCGCATTGGTTCCCTCATCACCAGCGTCGAGAAGAACATCGTGAGCAGCGGACTCGTGCCAAACGCGGTCGCCACGACGCTCGCGCCGGCGTAGACGAGGCTGTACTGATAGGTAATATTGGCGAGGACGACGCCTATCAGAGACACCCATGCCACGTGCAAGAGGATGCGAGGCGTAATCTTCAGACCTTTGGCGCGGAGAACAAACGGAAGGATGATGAGCAGAGGCACGGCGCCGACGCCGAAACGTACGCAGGACAATTGCACCGGCGTGATCTGGCCGATGATCGTGCGCGTAACGACTTCCGCGGTGCTCCAAATCAGCACAGCCATTACGAGTTCTATTCGACTGGCAGTTTTCGACAAGGTCCGCTGTTTCTTGGTGAGTGCTTCGAATTACTCTTCCGCGCGAACTTTCAGCCACGTGATGAAGGCGCGCGGCTCGTGAAGCGTGCGCTCCGACAGTGGGCGAAGAGTGACCTTCTGAACGTCCGGATATCCGCCGTGCACATAGTCGCACCGCACGTGCGCACCGTTGATTGACATCGGCGATTCGGCGCTTTCCTCTGGGATGCTAACGTTCGCGGGGAAGATGACAACATTATCCATCCATGGCTCGCTCAAGTACAGCGGATCGAAGTGTTCATCCACGCCGAGTAGCCAAGGCCCATACTGTACGACCGCTTCTATCGGCTCCTTCGCGAGCTGACTTGGATCGATCCGCGTTCCATCGCGTTTGATTAGCTCGACTCTGTAGTCGAACCGCAATTCGATGTCCGCGCCTTGGGTCAAGGGATCATTCAAGTAGAGGTAATCCCCGTCTCGGTGATTACTCAGCGCAACCTCTCCCTTGAAGATACCTTCGTTTGCGATCCACTTCGGAATCCGCACGGCCAGGGAAATGCCTTGCGCGGGAGATTTGTCGACGTGGATGCGGAGCGCGCCGCGGGACTTTGCGCGTTCGCTATCAGTAGTAATCCCTCGCGTGCCGTCCGACCACCGAACGGAATCGAACAGGTTTACGCGCACAGCCGTCGCGTCTGCCGTGATCACGGCATCGAGGACATCGCGAAACGCGCGCAAGCCGTGCATCGTGCAACACCACCAAGCCCGCCCTTGCCCGGCCGAGGTGGTCAGGCCTTTGTCGAAATACGAATGATGACCGAAGTCGCCGGTTGCGAATTCGTTCGAGTAGAACTGATTGCGCAGGATATGTTCCGCGCGATCCACGTAGTCGCTCTTGCCGGTAATGCGCCAGAGTTGTAGACTCAACCGCAGAAAGTCCGCCTCCGAGCACCCCTCGTCCTTGTCGTACTTCTCGTCGCCGAAGAACTCTTTCACACCACCATAAAGCATGAGTTCCGGGGACGCGACCAGCGACGCGTAGAGCTCTTCGATCAATGCGAGCAGGGACTCATCGTGCGTCGCCTCGTACTGCATCGCAAAGCCGCGCAAGGTCGTCAGGTACCCGTGTGTGTGCTGTTTGCCTCGATCCGAGTGAAACCATGTTTGAATGCTCTTGCAGGCGTCCAGATAGCGAGAATCGCCGGTTGCGTTGGCCAGCATGACCAGCCCTTCATTGAGCTGCGTGAAGCAAATCATGCCCGCGGC